>NZ_JBHVWS010000071.1:0-42532 GCF_042882185.1 Streptomyces sp. NPDC058239 | reverse complement strand
CAGCGTGAACGCGCGATGAAGGGCTTCCGCAGCGTCGGCGGAGCGCAACGCTTCCTGTCCGCGTTCAGCGGCATCTCACCCCACTTCCGGCCCCGTCGGCACCTGATGACCGCGCCCGACCACCGCGCCGAGATGACCGTCCGCTTCGCCATCTGGGACCAGGTCACCGGCGCTGTCGGCCGACCCACCACGGCCTGAACACAGGCCCGGAACCCGGGTCGCCCCACCCCGACACACCCTCAGACCACCACGTACCCAACAACGTGACAGTGCCGGCGACCGGCCTGAACGGCCGCACCCTGCCATCATCACGCTCGCCCAGTCGCAACCGGCTCGCCAGTGACCCGCTGGGCCAGGACCTCCTTGCCGAAAGCAGCGGCAACATAGGCGTTGATCGCCGGTTGGTCAAACCGGCGATTCTGTGGACCATTGTTCTTCCAACCGCTTCCCATCTCGCATGCGCTGATCCGGCTCAGCCAGATCATGCGCTGCTGGGCCAACTACTTCCGGTATGCCGTCGCGAAGCACACGTTCCGCATGCTCGGGGCCTTCCTCTGGCATTGCGTGATCAAGTGGCTCAAGACGATGCACCGCTGGTCGTGGAAGGACGTCCGCAACGGGGTTCTTGGCCCTCACGGGTCATGGTTGCCGATCACCGCGGACGGGGTCGAACTGATCAACCTGGCGCGGACACTGTCGATCACCGGTACCGCTACCGGGGCGACGCGATCCCCAGCCCCTGGCCCACGGCCTGACAACCAGCCCGACGAAAGGAACTGTGGAGAGCCAGGTACTCGGAAACGGGTACGCCGGGTTCGGAGAGCGGCCTGGAGAAACGGGCCGGTGGCAACACCGGAACCGCGCTTCAGGCCGACTCAACCGCACCGGCGGCGAGGCCAGGATCCGGATCGCCACCTGTGTTGCCGACTTCTGCAACACCCTTCGGCTGCACGGTGTGTCCGGGTACAAGAGTCCGATCGACTGCGATCGTGACCACCGAGCCACCCGCGCTGAGGGACTCGCCGTATAGATCGTCTCCACGCTGCGAGGGGACTGGCAGGGTGATGGCTACGCGACGCCCGAGGGTATTCGAGGGAATCCAAGCTGTTCATGGCCTACCCCGGTGTCTTCTACAGCGACGACGGCCAGATCCTGCGCGCCATGCAACGGGCCTCCCACAACGGCGGCCTGATCATGATGCACGCGGAGAACGGCATCGCCATCGACGTCCTCGTCGAACAGGCACTGGCCGAGGGCCGCACCGACCCGCGCTACCACGGCGACGTCCGCAAGGTGGCGCTGGAGGCCGAGGCCACCCACCGCGCCATCCAGCTCGCCCGCGTCGCCGGATCCCCGCTCTACGTGGTCCACGTCTCGGCCGAGGAGGCCGTGGCCGAGCTGGCCGCCGCCCGGGACAAGGGGCTGCCCGTCTTCGGGGAGACCTGCCCGCAGTACCTGTTCCTCTCCACCGACAACCTGGAGGAGCCCGACTTCGAGGGCGCGAAGTACGTCTGCTCCACCCCCCTGCGCCCCAGGGAGCACCAAGCGGCGCTCTGGCGGGGGCTGCGGACCAACGACCTTCAGGTGGTCTCCACCGATCACTGCCCGTTCTGCTTCCGCGGTCAGAAGGAGCTGGGACGCGGGGACTTCTCGAAGATCCCGAACGGGCTGCCGGGGGTGGAGAACCGTATGGATCTCCTCCACCAGGCCGTCGTCGACGGGCACATCAGTCGCCGCCGCTGGATCGAGATCGCCTGCGCCTCCCCGGCCCGGATGTTCGGCCTCTATCCGAAGAAGGGCACCATCGCCCCCGGCGCCGACGCCGACGTGGTCATCTACGACCCCGCGGCCGAACAGACCATCTCCGCCGAGACCCATCACATGAACGTCGACTACTCGGCGTACGAAGGAAAGCGCATCACCGGCCAGGTCGAAACGGTCCTCTCGCGCGGTGAAGTCGTCATCGACGGACGGAAGTTCACCGGCCGGGCCGGCCACGGAATGTACACCCCGCGCGCCACCTGTCAGTACCTGGACTAGGAGCACCCGTCATGGACTTCGGACTCGTCCTCCAGACCGACCCGCCCGCCTCGGCCGTCGTCGGCCTGATGCGCCGCGCCGAGCGCAACGGCTTCCGCTACGGCTGGACCTTCGACTCGGCGGTGCTCTGGCAGGAGCCGTTCGTCATCTACAGCCAGATCCTCGAACACACCGAACACCTCGTCGTCGGCCCCATGGTCACCAACCCGGGCACCCGCACCTGGGAGGTCACCGCCTCCACCTTCGCCACCCTCAACGACATGTTCGGCAACCGCACCGTCTGCGGCATCGGGCGCGGCGACTCGGCGATGCGTGTCGCCGGACGCAAGCCCAATACCCTGGCCCGGCTCGGCGAGGCCATCGATGTCATCCGCGACCTCGCCGAGGGACGCGAGGCCACCGTCGACGGGCAGCCGGTCCAGATCCCCTGGGTGAAGGACGGCAGACTGCCCGTCTGGATGGGTGCGTACGGTCCGAAGGCGCTCGCCCTCGCCGGACAGAAGGCCGACGGCTTCATCCTCCAGCTCGCCGACCCGTTCCTCACGGAGTGGATGATCAAGGCGGTACGGGACGCGGCGGCACAGGCGGGCCGCGACCCGGACTCCGTGACCATCTGCGTCGCCGCCCCCGCATATGTGAGCGACGACCTCGGCCACGCCCGCGAGCAGTGCCGCTGGTTCGGCGGCATGGTCGGCAACCACGTGGCGGACCTGGTCTCCCGGTACGGCAAGCACTCCGGACTCGTCCCCGAGGCCCTGACCGAGTACATCGCCGGCCGGTCCGGCTACGACTACAGCCATCACGGCCGTGCCGGAAACCCCGACACGACCTTCGTACCGGACGAGATCGTCGACCGGTTCTGCCTGCTGGGCCCCGCCGAGGCGCACATCGAGAAGCTCCGGGCCCTGCGCGATCTGGGCGTCGACCAGTTCGCCGTCTACAACATGCACGACGCACGCGAGGCGACGATCGACGCCTACGGCTCCGAGATCATCCCCGCCCTGTCCACCTGACCCGTTCGCCCCACGGTTGTACGCACCCACAGGGTTGTACGTACCCCGGTTGCACGTACTCGGTTGTACGTATCTCTCCGCGCCCCGCCCCGCACGGCACCGCTCCCGAGCGAAGGGTCCAGCCGCCATGACATCGACCGTCCCACCCACTCCACCCCTGCCACCGCGTCCACCGCAGGACCGGATATCCGGCCCGTCGGGCCGCGTCGAACTCTCCCCCGGCACCGCCCCCACCGACAACCGGTTCGTCAACGAGGACCTGCTGCCCGTTCCGCTGGAACGGCGCCGCTGGACGACGTACAACTTCGCCGCGCTCTGGGTCGGCATGGCCCACAACATTCCGTCCTGGCTGCTCGCCTCCGGCCTGGTGGCCCTCGGCATGGACTGGAAGCAGGCCGTCCTCACCATCGCGCTCGCCAACCTGATCGTGCTCGGCCCGATGCTGCTCACCGGGCACGCCGGCCCCAAGTACGGCATCCCCTTCCCCGTTCTGGCCCGCGCCTCCTTCGGTCTGCGCGGCGCCAACCTGCCCGCACTGATCCGGGCCGCGGTGGCCTGTGCCTGGTTCGGCATCCAGACCTGGATCGGTGGCGTCGGCATCTTCACCCTGCTCGGGAAGATCTTCGGCGGCTGGGCGGAGGCGTCCGAGATCGGCGGGCAGCCGTGGACGCTCTGGCTCTGCTTCATCCTCTTCTGGGCGCTCGAACTCGCCATCATCTACCGGGGGATGGACGCCCTGCGACGGTTCGAGAACTGGGCCGCCCCGTTCGTCATCGTCGGCGCCGTGGTACTTCTGGTCTGGGTCGCCGTCAAGGCCGGTGGTTTCGGCCCGCTGCTCGACCAGCCCTCCAGGCTCGGCTGGGGCAAGGAGTTCTGGCCGGTCTTCTTCCCGTCCCTGATGGGAATGATCGCCTTCTGGGCGACGCTCTCCCTGAACATTCCCGACTTCACCCGCTTCGGGGCCGGCCAACGCGCCCAGATCCGGGGCCAGTCGCTCGGGCTGCCGACCACGATGACGCTCTTCGCCCTGCTCTCGGTTCTGGTCACCTCCGGCTCACAGGCCGTGTACGGGGAGGCGATCTGGGATCCGGTCCAACTCGTCGCCAGGACCGACAATGTCTTCGGTCTGCTCTACGCCCTGGTCACGGTGCTCGTCGCGACGGTCTCCGTGAACATCGCGGCGAACGTCGTGTCACCCGCGTACGACCTGGCGAACCTCGCACCCAAACTCATCAACTTCCGTACGGGTGCCCTGATCACGGGTGTTGTCGGCGTTCTCATCATGCCGTGGAAACTCACCGAGACCCCCGAGCTGTACATCTTCACCTGGCTCGGTCTGGTCGGCGGACTGCTCGGAACGGTCGCGGGCATTCTGATTGCCGACTACTGGATCGTCCGCCGCACCGTGCTCGACCTCCCGGACCTGTACCGTCCCGGCGGCCGCTACTGGTACACGAACGGCTGGAACTGGCGGGCGGTCGTCGCGTTCGCCGTCGGCGGCATCCTGGCGATCGGCGGCTCCCACTCCGCCCCCGGCACGGGCCCGTTCCCGGCCGACGGCCTGATCCCGTTCCTCAAGCCGCTCGCGGACTACGGCTGGGCGGTCGGGCTGGCCTCGTCGCTGGTGCTGTATGTGGTGCTCAGCGGTCGGTCCGGGGTCACACCGGCGACATCGGGCGGCTCAGCAGGGCGTTGATGTCGTACGTCTGGTCCGGTGGCGGCGTGGTCGTGGGAACCGGCTTGTCGAAAGCCGAGAGGCCCATGACCGCGCTCGCCCCACCGCCCTGCACCGTGACCCTCAGCGGGTACGGCTTGCCCGTGGCGGCGACGTACGTGGTCATCGTCCTGCCGTCCCTGAGCCTGGTCAGCGGTACCACCGAAGCCCTGCCGAGCGTGGTCTTCCTGCCCTTGTTCAGCGTCCCACGGTCATTGTTCGCATGGTCGCTGACCAGTTTCTGGAAGGTGTCCAGATCGCAGCCGTTCACCAGATCGCGCAGTCTCGGGTCGTCGGCCGAGCCCTTCATGTACCGCCCGTTGAGGATTGCGGCGAAGGCCGAGCCGACGCCGGGAACCTGGCTCTTCCAGAAGTTCGCATCCGGCTTGACCCAGACGTCGTCGCCGCGCTTCACGATCCGGGCCGACCCCTGATCGTTGCCGAGGTTCACCGAACCGTTGCAATTGCCGTCCCGGTCCAGGGTGAGATCCAGGGCCGGCGCCGGGCTGCCGCTGTCGTAGTGGCCACGCGCGCTGAGGTGCAGGGAATGCACGCTCAGCAGCGCGTCACGTGACCGGTCGGCGATCTGCTGGGCGGGGAGCTTGTCGATGTCGTTGTCCGCCCGTGCCGCACCGCCGCCGATGACGCTGCCGCTGGTGAGTGCCAGTACGAGGACCGCCGCCCAGGCGGCCTGGCGTGTGCCGATGAGTTGGCCGGTCACGGCGCCTCCCTCGAAGGGCCCGTCGGGCCTGTTCAGGTGTGCGATCCGATCCTCTTGAGCGTACGTCGGAGCGGAGCTGGTCGCGCGACGGAGGGAGCCGCAGGCCCAGCCACCGGCCCCGGTGGCCGGGCCAGTCCTCATCGCGGCCGGGCGCTCCGCTCCAGCAGTCGTGGAACCGCACCCGCCAACCGCTCCCGCAGCCGGCCCGGATCGCTGTCCACCCATGGATGGACGGCTCGGAACGCGGCCCAGTCCACCAGCCAGTCCAGCACCGCTCCAGGCGTGAACCCCTCCGCGTGCGGGCCGAGCACGGTGCGCAACAGGCGGGGCGACAGCCGGGTCGACGGGTGCTCCGCGAGCAGCACCGCGTCGTACAGGTCCTTGGCCGCCGACCGGCCCTCGGCCTCCTGGTCCTCGGCGAGCCACAGCAGCTTCCAAGCGAGTGAGAGTCCCGGACTCGCGGTACGGACCGGCGTGGGCGGTCCGCCGTCGCCGCGCGGGCAGGCGGTCCACACCGGGGCCTGGGGCAACCGCTCGTCCTGGGCGAAGTCCATCCGCAGTTCGCCCGGCGGCAGCCCGTCGGCCTGCCAGGGGACGACGACGCGCGTGCCGGGCGTCTCGTACTCCCGGTACATCCACACGCCGTCCGAGGTCACCGTGTACGCATCGATCCGTAGCCCCTCGGGCGGCGGCGGACCGGCCTGCAGGGCCCCGATGACCTCCTCGGCCGGGGAGAGGGACGGTTCCATGTCGTCGGAATCGATCCAGTGCAGTCCCTCGGGCGCGAGTACGGGCCGGGCGCCGCCGGTGGCGTGGCACTCGCCGTCCGTCCACAGCTCTGGGGCCGCCGCGCCGTGCGCAGCCTCCGGCCACTGCTGGACGACATCGATCCCGGCGACGTACGGGTAGGGATCGAGGCGGTCGGTGAAACCGTCCGCCGGTGGCTCCAGGACGATCCAGTCCAGATCGCCCGGTTCCCGGGCGGCAGCGCCCACCCAGGCCTGGAGCGGGAGGCTGCCCCGCAGGATCAGGCCGTCGCCCCAGGGCGACTCGGCGATCACTTGCAGCAGATGGTCCTGGACACTGCGCCGGGCGGCCCGCCAGCGCGGCGCCAGGGACGGGTCGTCGAACACCGGCTCCCCGGGGTACGGCCGGTCCGTCATGCTCATACGGGCGCCCCGGTCCGCTCGTCGATCCAGCCCGCGTCCACCGCCGGATGGTCGTCGTGCACCACGAACTCCTCCTCGACCTCCAGTACTTCGAGCCCGGCGGCGCCCAGCGCGCCGAGGAGCGCGGCGAGCCGGGCGCGGGCCTGCGGCCGGCCGACCGCGCGGCAGCGCTGGGTGACGAACCGCTCGTGACGCCCCTCCTGGACAGCGCGGCGGGCATTGCGTGAGAGGTGAGCGCTGTGCCGCTCGGCCACGGCCCGTGCGACTGCGAGCTCCGGCTCACCGGAGAGCAGCAGCTTGATGTGGTGCTCGAAATGGCAGACGGGGGGCAGCGCGGCCGCTTCGTCGGCCGTCCGCGGTATGTCCTCGTTCCACGGAGCGGCCTCGATCTTCACCCGTACGACGGGGAAACCCGCCGCGCGCAGCTCGGCCGACCGGAGCCGGGCCGCGGACCGCCGTCCGGTGAGCGAACCACGTCCCTGCTCGGTCAGCATGGGCTGGTCCGGCACGGCGCCGCGGTCCAGGACGATGCGGGAGAACTTCAGGCCGTTGCGTTCCGCCCAGCGCTCCAGACGGGCACTCCCGTCCGCCTCGCCGCCGCCCCTACCGGGGCGTGGATCGAACCGCACCGTCAGATGCGTCTCGAACTCTCCCTCGAACTCCGCTTCCACACGCCCCCCAGCAGTACTTTTGCTGTCCACTTCCGTCAGCGAACGTAGCAAGCGGAACTGACAGCCTCCGGCCGCTCTCCGCCGAACGGTTGAGCGGACCGCCCACTACTCGTTACCCTCCGGTAAGTTCGTTCGGGCGTACAGGTGCGGGCGCGCGCACCTGCCGAGACGAGGAAGGCAGGCAGCCCATGTCCTCAACGGAAGCCGTCGAAACCACCGAACCGGCCGGCCCGACCGGACTGGCCGACAGCGCACTGGAGCTGGCCGAAGGCCGTACCACCTCGACCGAGCAGGTGTCCGCCGCCCTGCGCCGTATCGAAGCGAGCCAGGGCACCCTCAACGCGTTCAGGCACCTGCGCGCCGAGGCCGCACTCGCCGAGGCCGCCGAGGCCGACCGCCGGCTCGCCGCGGGGGAGCGGCTGCCCCTGCTCGGGGTTCCGGTCGCCGTCAAGGACGACACCGATGTCGTCGGGATGCCGACATACTTCGGCTGCGACGGCGATCTGCCCGCCGCCACCGCCGACAGCGAGGCCGTACGCAGACTGCGGGCGGCCGGGGCCGTGATCGTCGGGAAGACCAATTCCTGCGAGCTGGGCCAGTGGCCGTTCACCGAGGGCCCGGCCTTCGGTGCCACCCGCAACCCCTGGAACACCGGACACACCCCCGGCGGCTCGTCCGGCGGTTCGGCGGCGGCCGTCGCGGCCGGGCTCGTACCCGCCGCGCTCGGCTCGGACGGCGCGGGGTCCGTCCGTATCCCCGCAGCGTGGACCCACCTCGTCGGCATCAAACCGCAGCGCGGCCGGATCTCCGTCCACCCGAACAGCGACGCCTTTCAGGGCCTGACTGTCAACGGCCCCCTGGCCAGGACCGTCGCCGACGCCGCCCTGCTGCTCGACGCGGTCGCCGGACCCCACCCCGACGACCCGCACCGCCCGCCCCCCGTCGAGGCATCGGCCGCAGCCCGCCGCGATCCGGGCAGACTGCGCATCGCCGTGGCCTGGCGCCCCCCGCTCACCCTCACCGGCTCCACGCCCCACCCCGATGTGCGGCGGGCCGTCACCGCACTGGCCGAGGCCCTCGCCCGCCTCGGCCACGACGTCGAGGAGGCCAGGCCCCGCTACGGACTGATCGGCCTCGGCTTCGTCCCCCGCGCCACCGCCGGGATCGCCGAGCTGGCCGCCCGCCACCCCGACCCCGCCCTCCTCGACCCGCGCACCCGCAGTGCCCTGCGTACCGGCACCCGGCTGGGAGGCCGGGTGGTGCGCGCGGCCAGGGAGCGGGAGGTGCGCCAGCACCGCAGGATCGGCGCGTTCTTCCACACGTCCCGGGCCGGCTCCGGGTACGACGTGCTGCTCACCCCGACGACCGCCCTGCCCCCGCCCCCGATCGGCAGGTTCGACGGGCTGAGCGCCTGGCGCACCGATGTGACGATGGCCGAGGCCTGCCCGTACGCCTGGCCCTGGAACGTACTGGGCTGGCCCGGCATCAACGTACCGGCCGGGTTCACCTCCGACGGGCTGCCCGTCGGCGCCCAGCTGCTGGGCCCCTCCCGCAGCGAGGAACGGCTGATCTCCCTCGCGGCCCAGTTGGAGGCCGACCGCCGCTGGTTCGAGCACCGGCCCCCCGCCCCGTCCACCTCGGTCAGAGCGGGCGGCGGGCGCTGACCACCCACACCCCCGCCCGCATCAGCACACCCTTTGGGGTCTCGTGCGGCAGCAGCACATCCGTCATCGAGGCCCGGGTGGCATCGGAGACGGCGAGCCCCGGCGTCCGGGAGACGAAGAACTCCACCGCGTCCGCCGCGTCCCGGCCCCAGCGGGTGGCCGCGGTCACGCCGGCCGCGGTGATCTCCGTGAACCCGGCCGCCTCCAGGACCTTGTGGAGACGCTCCGGATCCGACAGGGAGGCCATCGCCGTCGCCACCGCGTTCTGCGACGCATGGTCCCGCCCCAGCAGCGAGGCCAGCAGACCCAGCGCCTTGCCTTCCTCGCCGTCGGCCTGCGGGGGCTGCGGGCAGATGAAGGCCAGCCTGCCGCCGGGCCGCAGCGCACCGGCGATGTGGGTGAACGCGGCGATGTGGTCGGCGAAGAACATCACACCGCCCCTGCTGATCGCCACGTCGTAGCCGCCCGGCTCCAGCGGATGAACCTGTGCGTCACCCAACTCATAGGAAACGAAGGGGAATCGATCTGCGGAGGTGAGGGAACGGGCCCGTTCCAGGAGCGGTGCCGAGATGTCCACGCCGGTGACCCGCCCCTGCGGGGCATGCCGCGCGGCCATCCGGGTCGTGAGGCCGGTGCCGCAGCCGATGTCGAGGACCCGTTCGGCGGAACCGATCGCCGCCGCGTCGAACAGTGGCGCGTCGAATCCGGCCAGCATGGCGTTGTAGCGCTCCGGATGGTCGGCCCAGTGCAGGCCGAGCGGCCCGTTCCAGGCGTCGGCGACGGTCATGCGTGCTCCTTCGTGGTGGTGAGGGTGGCCTCGATGCGTTCGACGGCGCAGATCGCACCGAAGGCGATCAGCTGGACCAGGCAGTGATCGGTGTGCGGCGGTACGAGCCAGGCGGCCACGTCGTCGTCGGTGATCCGGTACGGCGCGCGGGCCGCGAGCAGCGCCAGCCGGGCGCCCGGCAGCTCGTCCCGGTCCGGCAGCTGTGCGCCGTGCAGCGGCAGGGGAGTGACGCCGTCCCAGGCCGCCACCGACTCCCGTACGAGAGTCAGCTCCTCGTCGCTCAGCAGCCCCGCGCCGAGATGCGCCGCCGTACGCAGCGCGCCGAATGCCGTGCCGATCGCCGTGCCCGCCGCCCAGCACGGTGACTCGCCCTCCGTTTCGAGCAGAGCCAGGCTTTCCCCGGACATCAGCTCACGGCGCACGGTGCCGGCCAGGGAGCGGCCCGCCACGGTCCGCACGAGGCGGTACTTCTCGGCGCCGCAGGGCAGCATGTCCTCGGTCAGCAGCGACGACACGATCCGGTTGATGAAATGGAAGGCGAGCGCCGTCCCGATGTACTCCGCGGCCTGCTCGGCCGGGAACGGCTGAGGGGTGCTCATGTCCTTTCCCCAGGCGAGCAGTTGGCGTTGTACGGGGTCCTTCGGCTGCTTGCCGCGCGCGATCGTCTCGGCCAGCCGGTGGTCGCCGGTGGCATGCAGCAGCACGGTGTGCGCGGCCACGCAGAACGGGCAGCGGTTGACGAGCGACACCCCGGCAGCCACCACCTCCTTGTCCGTGCGCGGCGCCCGCCCGGCCAGCAGGGACTCCCGCATCACGGCCCAGGTACCGGCCAGCAACGGTGGCGCGGCGGACAGCACGACAAAGGTCGAGGCACGTTCGATGCCGAAATCGGTGCCCAGTTGGGCGTACACATCGGCGACCGTGCCGGTCGCCGACTTCGGCGGTACGGGTGAGGTGTAACGGAAAGGTCCGGTCATGGCGACGATGCTCACCCGCCGACCCGCCCCCGGTCGTCGTACACCCGAAGGCGGTTGCCGCTGATCCCGTGTGATTCACCGCCGCCGCGACTACTTCCCCGGGAGTAGTCGTGTCCCCGTCCCTGCGGGTGATGCCGCCGCAGCCGTTCGGAGGCTAGGGTGCCGCACATGCGGGGGGACACGAAGGGCATCGATGGGCGAACTCGCCTGCTGGACACGGTACTTGCTGTTGTCGTCGCAGCGGCGGTCACCGCCGCGGCTTTCGTCGCCCAGGCGCCCGGCGCCCTCGACCTGCTGCTCATCGCGGTCGGCGCACTCGCACTGGCCGGGCACCGCAGCGCCCCGCGCGCGGTCCTCGCCGTCACCACGCTCTGCATGCTCGGGTACGTGATTCACGCCCACCCGGGAAGCTGGGCTGCGTTCCCCGTGCTGGCCGCCGTGCACGCGGTCGCCCGCAACGGACACCGCGCCTGGGGCGTCGCCGCGGGTGCCCTCTTCCTCACCGGCTACTTCACGGTCCTCGCCGTCACCGCACCGGCCACCCAGGACACCGTCGAACGTACCCTTCTGCTGCTCGGCTGGTTCCTCTGCGCAGGCGTCACCGGACTCATCGACAAGAACTGGCAGGCATATCTGCGCCAGACCGAACAACGGGCCCTGGACGCCGAACGCAGCCGGGACGAGACCGCGCTGCGCCGGGCGGGGGAGGAGCGGCTGCGGATCGCCCGCGAGCTGCACGACTCCCTCACCCACTCCATCTCGATCGTCAAGCTCCAGGCAGGAGTCGCCGTGCACCTCGCCCGCAAACGGGGCACCGAGGTGGAACCCGCACTGCTCGCCATCCAGGAGGCGAGCGGCGAGGCGATGCGTGAGCTGCGGGCAACGCTGGAAGTGCTCCGGACCGATGTCGTGGAGCCCGGCACCGGGCTCGACCGCATCGACGAGCTGGCCGAGCGGGCCCGTACCGCGGGCATCGCGCTCGCCGTCACGGTCAGCGGCGACGAACGGCCTCTGCCCCCGGCCGTCGACCGGGCCGCGTACCGCATCGTGCAGGAGGCCCTCACCAATGTCGCCCGGCATGCCGACCGTGCCAGGACGACCGTCCGCCTCACCTACACAGAACGGGCCCTGACCGTGCACGTCGACGACCAGGGCCCCTGCGCCGCCGGTGACACCGTCACCGCGGGCACCGGCCTCACCGGCATGCGGGAACGCGTCACCGCACTCGGCGGCACCCTTGACGCCGCACCCCGCCCGGCCGGCGGCTTCTCCGTACGCGCGGAGCTCCCCCTGCGCACCGCCGGAACCGTCGGATGACCGACGAAGACGCCCCGGCCATCCGGGTGCTGATCGTCGACGACCAGGCGCTGATGCGGGCCGGATTCCGGGCGCTGATCGAAGCGGAGGACGGCATCGAGGTGATCGGCGAGGCCGCCGACGGCCGCCACGGCCTGGAACTCGCCCGGCTGCACACTCCGGACGTCGCCCTCGTCGATGTACAGATGCCGGTGATGGGAGGCATCGAGGCCACTCGCGAGATCGCCGCCGACCCCCTGCTGGCGGGCGTCCATGTCGTGATTCTCACCAATTACGGCCTCGACGAGTACGTCTTCGACGCGCTGCGCGCCGGAGCCGCCGGTTTTCTCCTGAAGGACACCGAGCCCGCCGAACTCCTGAGGGCCATCCGTGTCGCGGCCGGCGGTGACGCACTGCTGTCGCCCGCCGTCACCCGCCGGCTGATCGGCGAATTCGTCGCCAGACCACCCGACCGGACCACTGCGCCCGGCTTCGAGACCCTCACCCGCCGGGAACGCGAAGTCAGCGCGCTCGCCGCCCGTGGTCTCACCAACGAGGAGATCGCCGCGCACATGGTGATCAGCCCGTTCACCGCGAAGACCCACATCAGCCGCGCCATGACGAAGCTGGGCGCCCGCGACCGGGCGCAGCTCGTCGTCTTCGCCTACGAATCGGGCCTCGTCGCACCCCGGGAACCCCGCCCCTGACGGCGTGGCGACGGCAGCCCCGCACGACCGGTCCACGGCGGCGGACGCTCGCACCGGAGCGCCGTAGGCGGGATCATGGACTGGAACGGAGTGGATGGGTGGTGACCAGTATGGCGTCGGAAGGCCCGCCGTCGGCGCCCGGATCCGAACCGTCGCAGCCCAGGACCCCCCAGCACTCCTTCGACACGGCGAACGACGCGACCGCGGTCCTCGCCGCTGCCGGAACGGTCATCGGCTGGACGCAAAGCGCACAGGACCTGCTGGGGTACCGCGCCGCCGAGGTGGTCGGGCGGTCCGCCGGCTTCCTCCTCGCGATGCCCGAGGACCCGGCGAGAGTAGCGAGGATCGCCGAGCGGTGCCGTACGGGCGTGGGGTGGAGCGGTGTCGCCGACGTGCGGCGGCGCGACGGCCGGCGGATCGAAGTGGATCTGCGGATCTCGGCCTCGTTCCACCTGGACGGCCGGGAGTGCTTCCTGGCCTCCGCACGTGAACGGCGACCGGTGTGGACGGTCGGGCAGTCGGTGTTCGACGCCTTCCTGACCAGTGCGCCGATCGGTATGGCGGTGATGAGCCCGCAACTGCGCTACGTCTGGATGAACGAAACCCTGGAACGCATCGGCGGCGTCCCGCGTGAGCAGCGCGTGGGCCGCCGGATGGGCGAAGTGCTCCCGGGACTGGAGACCGAGGCCATAGAACCCCTGATGCGCCGTGTGCTGGACACCGGGGTCCCCGTCATCGACTTCGAGTACCGGGGCTGGAGCTGGGCCGATCCGCACCGTGAGCGCGCCTACTCCACGTCGTTCTTCCCCCTGACCGACGGCGACGGCACCGTCACCGGCATCTGCTACATGGTCCTGGACGTCACCGACCGGTGGAAGGCCCAGCAGCGCCTGGCCCTGGTCAACGACGCCGGAGCCAGCATCGGCTCCACCCTGGACGTGATGCGCACGGCTCAGGAGCTGGCCGACTTCGCGGTGCCGCGGTTCGCCGACTTCGTCACCGTCGACCTGCTGGAGCCGGTCGCCAGCCCCGAGGAGCCCGGCCCATGGCCTTCGGGCACAGCGCCTTACGGCACCGGAGCCGCCCGCTCCGGTGGCGGTGGCGCGCCGTCCCGTCCGACGATGCGCCGGGCAGGGATGAGCTCGGTGCGGGAGGGCTGCCCCGAGGCTGTCTACCGGGTCGGGGACCGGGTGGATTCCTTGCCCCCGCCCCACGACGTCCGGTTCCTCAGGGACGGCGAACCCGTCCTGATCCCGGCCCTCGGCGCCGTCAGGCATCTGTGGGCGGCCGAACAGCCCGCCAGGGAAGCGAGCATCGGCGAGTTCGGTCTCCACTCCCTCATCGCCGTTCCCATGCGGGCCCGGGACACGGTGCTCGGCCTGACCACCTTCGTACGATCGGTGAATCAGGACCCTTTTGAGCCGGGTGACGTGCTGCCGGCCCGCGAACTGGTGGCACGGGCGGCGGTGTGCGTGGACAACGCCCGCCGCTACACCCGCGAGCACGCCGCGGCGCTCACACTGCAGCGCAGCCTGCTCCCGCACATGCTGCCCGGAGGGATGGCCCTGGACGTGGCCTCCTCCTACCTCCCGGCGGACGCCAAGGACGGTGTCGGGGGCGACTGGTTCGACGTGATCCCGCTGTCCAGCGCCCGGGTTGCTCTGGTCGTCGGCGACGTCGTCGGACACGGCATCAGCGCCGCGGCGACCATGGGCCGGCTCCGCACCGCGGTGCACACCCTCGCCGACATGGACCTTCCCCCCGATGAGCTGCTGGCCCACCTCGACGACCTCGTAATCCGCCTGAGCGACGAGGAATTCGACGGTGAGTCGAGCGGCACGACCGTGCTGGGCGCCACCTGCCTGTACGCCGTCTACGACCCGGTCACCCAGCTCTGCACGATGGCACGCGCCGGCCACCCGCCCCCCGTCGTCGTCTCCCCGGACGGGCGCGTCGACTTCCCCGAACTGCCCGCAGGTCCCCCGCTCGGCCTGGGCGGGCTGCCCTTCGAGACAGCGGAGATCGAGCTGCCCGAAGGCAGCCTGATCGCCCTCTACACCAACGGCCTCATCGAAGGCAGGGACCGGGACGCCGACCTCGGGATGTCCCGCCTCGGCGGTGCCCTGGCCCAGCGTGGACTTCCGCTCGACACACTCTGCGCGACGGTCGTGGAGCAGCTGCTTCCCGTGCCGCAGCCCGACGACGTCGCCCTGTTGCTCGCCCGCACCCACGAACTGGGCGCCGACCACGTCGTCTCGTGGGAGGTACCCGCCGACCCGGCAGCCGTCGCGGGCGTCCGGGCCCGGACGGCCCGACTGCTGAGGACCTGGGGCCTGGAGGAGCTGCAGATGACGACCGAGCTGATCGTCAGCGAGTTGGTCACCAACGCGCTGCGCCACGCCACCGGCCCGATCCGGCTGCGACTGCTGCGCCAGTCCGTCCTGATCTGCGAGGTCTCCGACGCCAGCAGCACCTCACCCCGGCTGCGGCATGCCAGGACCACGGACGAGGGCGGTCGCGGCCTCTTCCTCGTAGCCCAGCTCACCCACCGCTGGGGTACCCGCTACACGCCAGAAGGCAAGATCATCTGGACCGAGCAGGAACTGCCGTCGACGGGAACGTGAGGACGCTCCGGGGGGAGCCGTTCACGGCACCGGCTCTGCGGCACCGGCACTACGGCACCCGAGCGGTCCACTCCTCGGTGCCGAACTTCGTACGTACGAGCTCCTCGGCCCTGGCCATCTCCTCGTCCGTCACCCTGCCCTGCGTGAGGCCGTGCCGGTCACGGAAGGAGGCGATCATTCGCTCGATGACGGCCTCGCGCGCCAGTCCGGTCTGGCGGCGCAGCGGGTCGACACGCTTCTTCGCGCTCTTGGTGCCCTTGTCGGAAAGCTTCTCCTTGCCGATCCGGAGCACCTCCAGCATCTTGTCGGCGTCGATGTCGTACGACATGGTCACGTGGTGCAGAACGGCACCCTCCCCGCCGGCCACACGCTTCTGCGCCGCGCCCGCGATCTTCCCGGCGTCCGTGGCGATGTCGTTGAGCGGCTGATACCAGGCCTTGATACCCATGTCGCCCAGCGCACCGAGCACCCAGTCGTCGAGATAGGCGTAGCTGTCGGCGAACGAGAGGCCGGAGACGAGGGCGTCCGGGACGGAGAGCGAGTACGTGATGGTGTTGCCGGGCTCCACGAACATGGCCCCACCACCGGATATCCGGCGCACGACCGTGATGCCGTGGCGTTCGGCGCCTGCCGGGTCGACCTCGTTGCGCAGGGACTGGAAGCTGCCGATGATCACGGCGGGCGCGGCCCACTCCCACACCCGGAGCGTCGGCGGACGCCGTCCCGCGGCGACCTCGGCGGTGATGACCTCGTCGAGGGCCATGTGGAGTACGGGGGACTGCGGGGCCTCGTGGATGAGCTGCCAGTCGTAGTCGCTCCACTCGGTGGCGTGCGCGAGTGCCCGGCGCACGGCGACGGCGACGCCCTCGGAGGTGAGGCCGAGCATCACGGTCGAGGCGGGGAGCGCCGCGTCGATCCGGGCGGCGAGAGCGGCGGTGTCGGTGTTGGCAGGGGCGCCCTCCAGTGCCGCGTCGATCGCGAGGATCGCCTCGTCCGGCTCCAGGAAGAAGTCCCCGGCCACCCGTACGTTGCGCAGTGCCCCGCCCTCGACGTCCAGATCCACCACGACCAGCTTGCCGCCGGGGACCTTGTACTCACCGTGCACAGCCATGCCTCCAGTCTCGCCCGACTCTCATCG
Source organism: Streptomyces sp. NPDC058239 (assembly GCF_042882185.1). Lineage (NCBI taxonomy): Bacteria > Bacillati > Actinomycetota > Actinomycetes > Kitasatosporales > Streptomycetaceae > Streptomyces > Streptomyces sp. NPDC058239. Next base: position 26,011 of record NZ_JBHVWS010000071.1, on the reverse strand, counting down.
CCATGAATCGGCTCCGGTCCAGGACAACTCCGCCGCCGTACGGTTTAATCCGCGCATTCGCTGTGATGGACGGGCCGTCCGGGATCACGCCGCCTGCCGTACGGACGCGGTCCCGATGACGCATCGCGTGGAGCGAGTGGCCATCCTGGAGCCTGCCGCACAGTCCGCCCGACCTGCGGTTCTCGGTCGCGCGTATCCCGTCGCGGTCGGGGGCACTAGCCTGAGGGCAGGGCGTGCGTACCGTAGGAGCTGCCGTGGACGTCGACCTGCGCAAGCTGCGCTATTTCGTGGCCGTGGCCGAGGAGTTGCACTTCGACCGGGCCGCCGAGCGGCTGCATGTCACGCAACCGGTGCTCTCCCGGCAGATCCGCGCGCTGGAGCAGGAGTTGCGCGCGCAACTGTTCACCAGGAACAAGCGGTCCACGGAGCTGACGGCCGCCGGGCGCCAATTGCTGGAGGACGCCGGGCCCCTGCTCAACTCCGCGCAGGCGTTGTGCCGCCGTGTCCGGCGGGCCTCGCACGGGACATCGACGTTCACGATCGGCTTCATGCCCGGGATCATCGTCACCGGCGCTGTGCGGGCCTTCGCCGTCAGACATCCCGAGCTGAGCGTGCAGGTGGTGCGTACCTCCTGGGACGACCAGGTCCAGGGGGTGCACGAGGGCCTCCTCGACGTGAGCTTCGTGCGGTTGCCGGTCGACCATCGCGGTCTGGCACTGCGCCCGGTCTTCCGGGAACCGCGCGTTGCCGTCCTGCCGGCCGACCACCGGCTGGCGGGCAAGCAGTCCATCGGTATCGCGGACCTGGCGGCCGAGCGCCTGCTGCAGGCCCCCGACGCCGTCCCCGAGTGGCGCGACCTCCCTGAGCGGACCGGCGGCGACGGGGCCGGGCCGTGGCCCGCCTTTCGTACTGTCGAGGAGAAGCTGGAACACGTCGCGACATCCGGGGGAGTCCTCGTCCTTCCGCTGTCGACCGCGGCCTACTACACCCATGCCGATGTCGCTCATGTGCCCATCGACGACATCGGCCCCAACGAGGTGTGCCTTGCCTGGAGCGCCGACCGGTACTCCCCGCTGCTGTCGGAGTTCGCCGACATCGCCGCTGCCCAGCGGTGATGCCCTGAGGACATCACCGCTGACGGAAGAGGTCTTGGACGCCGTACGGGGCACGGCGCGAGGGTGGAGGAGCGGCGGATCTCCCGCCGCCATCCGAAAGGACACCGAGGGCGATGCAGGTCTTCATCACAGGCGGCTCCGGCTACATCGGCCGCTCCACCATTCGGGCGCTGATCCGGCACGGCATCGAGGTCACGGCGCTGGCGCGCAGCGAACACTCCGCGCGCACCGTGTCGGACCTGGGCGCCGACCCCGTAGCGGGGGCGCTCACCGACACCGGCGTCCTCCGGGAGGCGGCCCGCCGGGCCGACGGGGTCATCCACCTCGGGGTGGACTACGCCGAGGGCACGGCGGACGTCGACCGCGCCGCGGCACAGGCGCTGCAGGACGGCGCGGGAAGCCGCCCCTATGTGCACACCGGCGGAGTATGGGTGTACGGCGACACCGACGGGATCGTCGACGAGGACGCCCCGCTGAGCCCGCCGCGCATCACCGCCTGGCGGATGGAGAACGAGAAGCGTGTGCTCGGCCGGGCCGTCACCGGAGGGTGCCCGGTGGTGGTGATGCCAGGGCTGGTCTACGGCCGCTCCGGCGGGCTGGTGCAGTCGTTCTTCGTCGAGCCGGGACGTGCCGCCGGTGCTGTGCCCTGCATCGGGGACGGCTCCAACCACTGGGCGCTGGTCCACGTCGACGACATCGCCGAACTGTACGTCCTGGCACTGAACGCCCCGGCCGGTTCCGTCTACGCCGGTGTCAGCGGACAGAACCTCCCGCTGGCGGCCATCACCCGAGCCCTCGGCCACGCTGCCGGATGCCCGGGCAGGATCGACTCACTGACCCTCGACGAGGCCGTGCAGCGGATGGGCCCGATCGCCGAGGCGTTCGCCCTCGATCAGCAGCTCACCGGCGCCCGGGCCCGTCGGGAGCTCGGCTGGACACCCACCCGTCTCGATGCCCTGGCCGAACTGGCTCAGGGCTGAACCGCACCCGCCCCGGCGGCGCTGTCCGGTCCCGGCACCGCCAGGTGTGGGGGCGGGCCCGTACAGCACTCCTTACTCCTTCACCGCCTGCCACGCCGCCCGACCGGCGCACCGGTCCCGGCGTGCAGGCGGGGCTCGAACTGCGCCGCGCCCTCCGGGCCGGCGAACGGCTGTGCCGCAGGATCCGCGTGGCCGCGGGCCCAACTTGCCTGTTGGAGCCGCTGGAGAAGGCTCCACCGGTGCCCGCGCGGGTGCCTCGCCCTCCGGTTGTCCGGGACGGCAGGTGCCGGTCTCGCCGTGCTTCGTGGTACCGCTGCCCGTTTCCGTTGCCGAGTGGTGGCTCCGTTGTCGCGCGGGAGACTGGGATCAGGCACAGCTCGAGCGGACGAGGCTGGTGGCGATGGGTGCAGCCGATGTTGCTTACAGTAGTGACGGACGTGGTGGGCCCTCGGCGCAGGTCCGGGCTCGTGTCGTGGTCGACATGCGCGGCATGGTGGCCGGATGGAGCGCCGCGGCCGAGCAGCTGCTCGGCCACACGGCCGATCGGGTGCTGGGCCGGCCGGTGACCGAGCTCCTGGCCACGGCGGGGGAATCGGCTGCCCAAACGGGGAGCGGGGTTGTCGCCCTGCGCCATTGCGACGGCCGGACGGTGTCCTGCCGGCTGGGCATCCGCCCCGAAAGGGGCCTCAGCACCGATGCGGGAGCCGACGCCGAGCCACGCTGGGAAGTGATGCTGGCCCCGGCCGACCTGACGGACGCGGCGGCAGGTCCGACGTCGGAACAGGAGCTCGACCGGGCGCTCCTGGAGGCGCTGTTCACGCAGTCCCCCGTGGGACTGTTCGTCCTCGACCCTCAGTTGCGTTTCAGGCGGTTCAACACCGCCGCAGAATGGATGAGGGGCACCCGGGTCGCGGAGGCGCTGGGGAAGCGCCCGACAGAAATATGGCCCGACTTCAACGCCGGACTGACCGAACGAGTGATGGGCCAGGTGCTCGCCTCGGGGCAGTCGGTGATCGGATTCGAGAAGCGCGGGCGGCCTCCGGGCGACCCCGGTCGCGAGCACGTCTACTCGGCCTCCGCGTTCCGGCTCCAGGACACGCACGGCCGGATCCTGGGGGTCGCCGACGCAGTCGTCGACGTCACCGAACGTCATCTGGCGCAGCAGCGCCTCGCCCTGCTGGCGGAAGGCGGTGCCAGGATCGGAACCACGCTCGATGTGTTGCGCACGGCCCAGGAACTGGTCGATGTGGCGGTGCCGCGGCTTGCCGACAGTGCCGCGGTCGAGGTCCTGGAGCCCGTACTCACGGGCGAGGACGTCGCCCCCGGGCCGGTACCCCCAGGTGCGGAACTGCGCCGGGCGGCTTCCCGTTCCTCTCGGTCCGATGTGTCGCCCGGGGTGTACGAGATCGGAGAGGTGAGCACGCTCCCGCTCGCCGCACAGTGCCTCCCGGTGCTCGCCGACCTCCAGCCCCGTCTGGTCAGCCCGGTGCAGGCCGTCAGCGAGTGGGTGATCGGCGATCCGGTCCGCGGCGGGCGGATGCTGGAGGAGCGGGTGCACTCGGTCATGTTCGTGCCGCTGGTCACGCAGAACCATGCCCTGGGTCTCGCGGCCTTCTACCGCTGGGGAGAGCAGGGCCCGTTCGACGAGAACGATCTGACCCTGGCCACGGAACTCGCCCGCCGCACGGCCGTGTGCATGGACAACGCCCGCCGCTACCTGCGCGAGCGCAACTCCCTCGTGGCACTGCAACGCAGTCTGCTTCCGGGGGAACTGCCCCATCACAACGGTGTGGAGGTGGCCCACGAGTACGTGCACGCCGGCGCGGGCGGCGACTGGGTCGAGGTCGTACCGCTGTCCGGAGCCCGGGTCGCGCTCGTGGCCGGCAGTGTGCCCGGTCGAGGTGTGCACACCGCCGCAGCCATGGGACGGCTCCGCGCCGCCGTGCATACGCTGTCGGACCTGGACCTGGAGCCCGACGAACTGCTCGCCCGCCTCGACGACCTGGTACGCCGCCTGGCCGGGGGCGACGGAACGAGGGGCGCCGGCGCCGGGGACGACAGCTCCGCGGGCGCACTCGACGAACCGGAGCGAGAAGCGAGGGCCGGGCTGCCTCCGGTGAGCGACGAGGCCGGGTGCAGCCTGCTGTATGTGGTCTACGATCCCATCTCCCAGCGCTGCACCATGGCCGGCGCCGGGTGTCCCGGCCCCGTCGTCGCCTTCCCGGACGGCACGGTCAGGGCTCTGGACCTGCCCGCCTCCGGGCCACTCGGCAGCCCCGGACCCCCGTTCGAAAAAACGGACATCGAGCTGCCCGACGGCTCGACGCTCGCGCTCTACACCGCCGGGCTGCTTCAGGCGCAGCCCGGCGATTCGGGGCGGGCGGGGCTCATGGGACTGCTCGCCGGCTCGCCGGGCTCCGTGCGCGAGACCTGCCGGATGCTGACCGAAGCCCTGGTCCCCGCCCTGCCCGGAGAGGACGCAGCGGTGCTCGTCGTCCGTACGCACGCACTGGGCCCCGGCCGGGTCGCGTCGTGGGACCTGCCCAGTGACCCCGCCGTCGTCTCCACCGCCCGGTCACTCGTCACCCGCCAGCTCGGATCATGGGCCCTGGACGAGGCGGCCTTCGCCACTGAACTCATCGCCAGTGAGCTCGTCACCAACGCCATCCGGCACGCCAAGGCCCCCGTACGGCTGCGACTGATCCACGACGACGTTCTGACCTGCGAGGTCTCCGACGGCAGCAGTACATCACCACGGCTGCGGCATGCCCGCACCACCGATGAAGGCGGCCGTGGGCTGCTGCTCGTCGCTCAGTGCTCCGAGCGATGGGGTACCCGCTACACAGGCGAGGGCAAGACCATCTGGGCCGAACAGAGCGTCGAGATCGCTGTGTGATGAGGTGGCGCGCCGGGGACGACGCCGTTCGGTCGGCTCGCGGTGTGCCGGGATCCGCCGCCGGTGCCCGGTGAACATCTCGCCCGACTTCCTTGCGTCAGGCGGCGGTCCGGGGCGTGGACTGCTCGGCGCCGGCCGCCCACGAGGCGAGGAGGCGCAGTCCCTCGTAGGAGGGTGTGCCGGGTTCGGCGGTCCGGATGACGAGTTGCCGGTCGGAGTCGGTGCCGGCGGTCAAGGTCTCCCGGTCGAGGGCGAGGTCACCGGCGACGGGGTGGTGCACCGGTCCGGCCACCCACCGGGAGGGCGAGCCGCAGGACCGACCGGCAGCCGGAGAGAGGAACGTGCGGGCCACGGACGACATCGGTGATCCAGCCCGCGTCCGGTGATTCGCCGTCCGGGTGAATTCGACACCGTACAGCTCATTTGCAGTGTCATCAGAAGCACTGGTGGGGTTGTCTGGTGATCAGGAGTCCGGCGGGAGGTGTGCACATGGTGCCCAGCAGCGGCAATGCGATGCGCCTGCTGTCCCGTGCCCTCTGTGCGATCACGCTGATCACTCTGGCGACGCTGGCACACGCCGTCTCACCCCCGGCCTGGCAGCAGCCGACGTCCTCGCACATCGGCCTGGAAGGCCGCACTGTTCACACCGTGACCGAGGACATCGACAGTACCGCTCTCCCCGTAGTGGGGTCCGCCGTCCCGGACTCCGGAGGTCACACGGGCGGCCATGGCTGGCGAGTGGGTTCGACTTCCATCGGTAAGCCGAAGCATGCTGCCGACCTCGCGGGTGCTTCCTCTGTCATGTCGCACGCGGTCCGCCGGGATGCAGAGGCAGGCGGTGTTGCCGCAGGGCCCGCTCCTGCCGCAGCCGCGGGCGCTGCCGGGCTCTCCTCGGGGTGCGCCCTGCGCTGCTGAGCGAACCCGGCCTCTTCGACGTGCCTGCCAGTGGGCGGGGCGCCACGGAAGAGGCCTGCCGTCACAGCAGTTGACGCTCATTGACTCCGCAGGAGCACTCCGTCATGCCCGCAGACGTCTTTGCGGCCATGGGCGCGTTGGTACGCGCCGAGGCCGCCCGGAAAGTCACCTCACCTGCCCCGCCCGTGAACATCGCCCCATCCGCACTCAGCGATGGGTCCGTTCACGGCCCCGGTCCGCTGCCACAGGCACCACGTCCTACGAAGGCGCCGTCCCGGTGGTGGCGCCGGGTTGTGGTCACGCGGCACCCCTGGTGTGTCACATTGTGCCGCCACGACCCCATCGGAGACGGCTCACCCGAACCCCGCCTCTGACTGCTTCCCGGCGGCAGGCGGGCCCAGCGGCGTACGCCGCACCGGTCCCTTCTGCCCGGGTGCACTCACCCAAGTCACAGACGCGCCCCGGGCGCATTGGGGACACCCGCCTGACATGCAATCCTTCATCGATCACGCCTGCGTCCTTCGCCATCCACCCCTTCGACGCGGCGGTCACCCGGCCCGTCCGGCAATGGCGGACGGCTTCATCCCTCACCACAAGGGGAGGCGCATACAACTGCGCGCGTGGTGCTACGAAATCCACATCGGTACCGTGCTTGCCGATCGGCCGCACGAAGACGTGTCTCTCCCGTTGTGACCGGCACCCGCGTACCCGACCGCGATCGGCACCCCAGGGGCAAGGGGGACGGCCCCGCAGTCGGTGGACCGCGCGCCGGAGCGGTGGGACGTGAGGTGGCGGCGTCCTTCGTTGTCTTCCTCGTGGCGCTTCCCCTGTGTGTCGGAGTGGCGACTGCGTCCGGCGTTCCGGCTGAACTCGGCCTGGTCACCGGCATTGTCGGCGGACTGGTGGTCGGCTGCCTGCCCGGCAGCAGCCTGCAGGTGAGCGGCCCGGCGGCCGGCCTGACAGTACTGGTCCACGAGGCGGTCAGCGCCTATGGCATCACCGTGATGGGGGTGATTGTCCTGGCGGCAGGCGTGCTGCAGCTGGCCATGGGCCTCGCACGCATCGGAGGATGGTTCCGGGCAGTCTCTGTCGCCGTCGTACAAGGAATGCTCGCCGGAATCGGGCTCGTGCTGATCGCCGGTCAGCTCTACGCGATGGCGGACGCGACGTCACCGAGTACAGGCCCGGCGAAGATCATCGGCCTACCGGGACTGTTCGCGGGAGCAGTGGGCTCTTTCGAGGCACAGGCCGCTCTCGCACTCGGGGCCACAACGATCGCGGTGATGACCGTGTGGAGACATCTGCCGCGCGCTGTACGACGGGTACCGTCTCCGCTCGCAGGGGTCGGTGTGGCCACCGGGTTGGCGGTTCTGTTCGACGCCCCTGTGGCGAAGATCGAAGTACAGGGGGTGCTCCAGGCCATTCAGCCTCCGACCGCAGATGCCTTCGGGCAGTTGGCCGGGGTGGGTCTGGTCGGCACCGTGCTCGCCTTTGCCCTGATCGCCTCGGCGGAAAGCCTGTTCAGCGCGGCGGCTGTGGACCGGCTGCACGACGGGCCGCGTACCGACTACGACAAGGAGCTCGTTGCCCAGGGTGTCGGAAACACGGTCTGCGGGATGCTCGGCGCCCTGCCGTTGACGGCAGTCATCGTGCGCAGCGCGGCCAACGTCCAGGCAGGAGCGCACACCAAGGCTTCCCGTGTACTGCACGGCGTCTGGCTTCTGCTGTTCGCTGCGGTCCTGCCGTCCGCCCTCTCCGTGGTGCCGATCGCCTCGCTGGCCGGGGTCCTGATCTACTCGGGCGGCAAGCTGATCCCCGTCAGGGAATGGCGCGGACTGTGGCGCGAACAACGCGGAGAGGCTGTGATCCTCGTAGCAACGGCAGCCTCGATCGTCGTGGTCAACATGTTCGAGGGCGTGCTGATCGGTCTGGCGTTCGCCGTGGCCAAGACTGCTTGGGACACCTCCCACCTGCGCATGGAGGTGTCCGATCAGGGCAATGGGCCGGTCAAGGTGTACATGATCGGCAACGCCACCTTTCTGCGACTGCCGAAGATGCTGGACGCGTTGGAGGCACTGCCCCGAAACCGCAGCGTGGAAATCGACCTGACGGGCCTGCGGCACCTCGACCACGCATGCCGCACTGCATTGTCCACATGGGCGGAGCCGCGCAATGAAGGACGCACCCAACCGGTCACCGTCATCGATGCCTCATGAGCCGGCCCACGTACTCGGATACATCCGACAGACGTCGAGTGTTCCGCGCGCAGACCGGCAGCGTCGGGGAAGTCCCACATGCGACGGAGTGGAGCCTCGGCCACCGCGGATGTCGGCCGAGTCGCATGGCGAGGAGGACCGTTCGGATGGCCGATGCGCGGCGCCGGGCCCGTCGTTGCCGATGACCCCGCCGAGCAAGACGCCCGCGGAGCGCACCGCCGGGCTCACCGGCTGAGTTCTTTAGCAGATTCGCATTGCTCATACCGTATCGATGAGGTATTTCACCCTCACTTCCCCATAAATGCGCATTGCTTCCTGTTCGGCGATACGGTCGGGGCGTGCCGTCCGTTGTTGTCCCGGGGCCGGGTGTTCGCCGCCTCGTCATCACTCTGCTCCTGAGCCTGGCGATCGCCGCCGTGGCCCACGTGCTGACATGTGGTGTGCAGGCGCAGGACGGACACCACGTGTCACTCCTCAGCGGTCCGCCGCCCGCAGCCGACCCCCATGCGCGGGACACGGGGCCCGTGTCGGACACGGCGGAGACCACCGACAGCGACGTGTCCGAGACCGGGCATCATCCAGCGACTCCCGGCGGAGGCTGTGATTCGGCGGTGCTCCTGGTCGAGGTGCCGACGCGCTCCGGGCTCCCCCTCCTGGCAGCGCTGCTGAACACCCTGGCGGCGTGGGGACTCATGGAGGCGGGCCTCGCGAGTCTGTCGCGGCGCCGTCCCGTCGGTCTCGCAGCCGACAGGACGCCATGCCCCACGGGACTCCCTCTGCTGCAACTGGTCTGTGTCAGCCGTACGTGACACGGCTCGGTGCGCCCGGCCGCTCCCGCGACCGCCCGCACGAGCCGCCCGTACCCGTACCGCTCTCACGCGACGGCCCCGACCCGGTTCGCGGCCGTGGAAAGACCAGGTCGCCATGACCGCTGCCATGCGCAGCATTTCCACCGACGACGTGCACGCCTTCGTGGCGGCACACGAACTCCCCGAACCGGCAGGTGCGCCCCGCCGCACCCCCGCCGGCATGGTGGGCAACACCCCGGTCCTCTGGGTCGGAAGCCCTTTCACTCCCGCAGGCCGAGGCTTCTGGGCCAAGTTGGAGGGCGCCAATCCCGGCGGCATCAAGGACCGCCCGGCCCTTCACATGGTTGCGGCTGCCCGGGCCCGTGGAGAGCTCAGGCCCGAAGCCCCTGTCATCGAGTCCACCAGCGGGACGCTCGGACTCGGTCTCGCGCTCGCGGGCATCACCTACGGCCATCCGGTCACTCTGGTCACCGACCCCGGCATGGAACCGCTCATGGTCCACCGGCTCCGCGCCCTCGGCGCCCGGGTGGAGGTGGTGGCAGAACCGAGTCCGGCCGGCGGCTGGCAGCAGGCGCGCAGGGACCGCGTCCGCTCTCTGCTCGACGCGCATCCGGGCTCCTGGTGCCCCGACCAGTACCACAACCCGGACAACCCGGCGGCGTACGCGAACCTTGCCCTCGAACTCGTCGTACAGCTCGGCCGGGTGGACGTGCTGGTGGCCGCCGTCGGGACGGGCGGGCACTCGGCCGGGACCGCCCGTGCCCTGCGCGCGATCTCGCCGGGCGTGCGGCTGGTCGGCGTCGACTCGGTGCGCTCCACCATCTTCGGCCAGCCCGCCGGCGTCCGCCTGATGCGGGGTCTGGGCAGCAGCATCTACCCGCGCAACGTCGACCACGCCGCCTTCGACGAGGCCCATTGGGTCGCACCGGACGAGGCGGTCCGGGCGGCCCGACAGCTGGCGAGGCACCACTGTGCGAGTGGTGGCTGGAGCGTCGGCGCCGTTGCGCTGGTGGCCGGCTGGCTCGCCCGCACCAACCCCCCGGGTACCCGCATCGCGGCGATCTTCCCCGATGGAGTCCACCGCTACTGGGACACGGTCTACAGCGACGACTACTGCCGCACGCACGACCTCCTCTCACGCCGGCCCGCTGATGACCCCGATGAGATCGCCCATCCCGGCGAGCGCGTCGTGGAGCGCTGGACGCGCTGTGTGAACATCACCGCGCCCCGCGCCGACGGGGAGGCCACACGATGAGGGAGCTCGCCCGGCAGTTCCGCTCCTTCGACGGTGCCGTACGGCTGCTGATGGTCCAGCAGTTCACCATCAATACGGCGTTCTACATGCTCATGCCCTACCTTGCGATCCACCTCTCGGGTGGCCTGGGCATGGCAGCCTGGGCGGTCGGACTCGTGCTCGGCGTAAGGAACTTCAGCCAACAAGGCATGTTCCTCATCGGCGGCACGCTCGCGGACCGGCTGGGCTGCAAGAGCGTGATCATCGCCGGATGTGTGCTGCGGACCGTCGGCTTCGGACTGCTCGGCTTCGTCGACTCGCTGCCCGCGCTGATCGTCGCGTCGGCGCTGACAGGCTTCGCGGGGGCGTTGTTCAACCCGGCTGTGCGGGCCTTGCTCGCAGGGGAAGCGGGGGAGCGACGGGTGGAGGCGTTCGCGCTGTTCAACGTCTTCTACCAAGTGGGCATGTTCGCCGGCCCCTTGATCGGTCTTGCTCTGATCGCACTGAATTTCCGGCTGGTGTGCGCGGTGGCGGCACTGCTCTTCCTCGGACTCACCCTCGTACAGGTCAAGGTCCTGCCCGACCGCGGGCGCCCGCCGGCTGCGAAGGAGCGGCGCCAAGGAGTGCTCGCCGAGTGGCGCACTGTGGTGTCCAACCGCCCCTTCCTGCTCTTTTCCGCAGCAATGATCGGCTCGTACGTCCTGTCCTTCCAGGTCTACCTGGCGCTGCCGTTGCAGGCGCAGCGGGTGGCCCCGGGGAGCGGGGACGGCGTCACCACGGCGCTCTTCGCCGTATCGGCGGGCGTTGCCGCGGCCGGACAGCTGCGCATCAATGCCTGGGCGCGGGCGCGTTGGTCTCCGGGCCGGTCCGTCGTGTACGGCTTGACGCTGATGGGCGGCGCCTTCGCACCGCTCCTTGTCGCAGGTGCACCGCCCCGGGGCGAGGGACTGCTGATCCGGGCGGTGGCCCTGGCGCCGCTGTTCCTTGCGGCCGCCCTGCTCTCCCTCGGTACGGCCCTGGTGTATCCCTTCGAGATGGACACCGTCGTCGCGTTCTCCGGCGAGCGGCTGGTCGCCACCCACTACGGCCTGTACAACACCATCTCGGGCGTCGGGGTCACCGTCGGGAACCTCGCGACGGGCGCCGTGTGGGATGCCTCCATCGAGCAACCGCGTCTGCCCTGGCTCGTGTTGTGCGTCGTGGGCGTCGTGTGCGCCGCAGCGATCGCCGGCTTGACACGCACCGGGAGACTCGGGCCTCTCCGGGTCGGCCGGGCGGGGGAACCGGTTCCGCAGCGGTGAGGCAATGCCGTCCGGCGCGATGGCCTGCTCAGCTCACCGGGAAAACCGCGCTCACCGGGAAGCGGCTTTGACGTGGTCCTGCCGTTCCTCGGCATCAAGTCGATCGTCCCGGTCGTCTCCGTGGTCCGACCCGGGCCGGCCCGCTCGTCAGAGGGGTGTCAAGGACGGACCGGCCCTCTTGAAGTCTTCATGGGCAGGCGAGTTGGATGAACCATGTGAACAGCAGTCTGCGCCATGACGACCGGCCGCCGCATACGGTGCCGCCTGTCCTGCGCGCTGCTCACCTGCCGGTGCGTTGAGGTACTCGCTCTGAACGCCTGACGGCGGCCGCTCCTCTGCACGCGGGCCGACCCCACGCACCACCATCCTCCGCAAGGCCGACGCACTTCCCCTGCCCGAACAGGGAGAGAGCTGCGCGGCCGTGCCCGTTTCCAGGAATTGATCATGTCTTCTTCCTCCCAGCCCTCCCTTTCCGGACGGACCGTGCTGGTCACCGGAGCCACCTCCGGCATCGGTCGGGAGACCGCGCGCCAGTTGGCCGAGCGCGGTGCCACCGTCCTCGTCCACGGCCGTACCGCCGAAGAGGCGCGGGCGGTGTCCGACGAGCTTGCCGCCGCTGCCGGCATCGACAGTGGACTCCTCTGCTCGTTCGCCGCCGACTTCACCCGTCTCGAGGAGGTCGAACAACTCGCTCGCCGGGTGGCCGAGGAGCACCCGATCCTGGACGTTCTGGTCAACAACGCGGCCATGGCCGCCCCCGAGCGGCACACCGTCACCGCGGACCGCAACGAGATCACGTTCCAGGTCAACTTCCTCGCCCACTACCTGCTCACCCATCTGCTGGAGCCCGCCCTCACTCGCGCAATCGGCGGCCGGGTCGTGAGCATCTCGTCCTCGCTCCACCGCACCGCCTCGGTCCGGTGGAGCGACCCGAACCGCTCCCGTAACTACTCCCGCCTCGTCGCGTACGCCCAGTCGCAGCTGGCTCTCACGGTCTTCGCCGCCGACCCGCGCGTGACCGCGGTCTCCGTCCACCCCGGTATCTGCGACACCGCTCTGTTGCCGCTGTACTCCCTCAAGGGGGCTACGGCCGCCGAGGGCGCCGCACATGTTGTGCGGCTGTGCGACCCGGCGACAGGGATCGTCAACGGTGCCTACTACGACCGGGATCAGTGCGTCGAGCCGGCCCCGGCCGCCACCGAGGCGCGCACCGTCGAGCGACTGAACAAGCTCGCCTCCCTGCTCGTCGGTCAGAACACCTGAAGGAGCACGCATGTCCAAGCGCGCACGCAGGAAGAAGGCCCGCCGCAAGAAGAAGGCCAACCACGGCAGCAAGGCCGGCCAGAGCTGAACCCTGTGCGGGGCGGCACCGTCAGGGCCGCCCCGCACCCGAATCAGGTGGTCTCTCCCATGATCCAGATCCAGCTTCAGACGAACATTCTTCCCGCCCTCGCCCGGTGGTTCCCCGCCGGGGCACCGGGCCCCGCAGCTCTGGCCGAACACGTTCTGCGCTCCGGCTCCGGGCACTGGTGGGCGGACCGCGCCGTCGCCGGTACCTGGCCCACGCCTGCGTCGCCGGCCTCTGCGCGGACATCGCGGCCCGCGGACGCATCGCGAGCTGGTCCTGCTCCCGCGGCAATCGCCCCAGCCGCCTCCTGGCCTGGACCTCCGGATTCCGGCTGGAGCGCGAGTACGTCCACTACGCCACCAGGGAGACCACCGCGTCGCGACTCCAGAAGGCGGGCATCCACGCATGAGCGGATCCAGGAACGCCCGCCCCCTCGTCACCGTGCCGGTCCTCGACGGCCGCCTGCTGGACACCGGCGCCTGCTCGTCCATGGGGCGAAGGATGCTGCGGTGCGGGGCAACAGCGCCCCAGCAGTTGTCCGAGCGCCTTGTCCGCGAGACTGCTCATTCGGCTGTGACCGAGAGCTCTGGCCTGTCGTCCTGACCGCGGTAGTCGGCCAGGCAGGGTGGTTCGCCGGCCGTGGCGCAGCCCTCCGGCCGGCTCGGATCAGGTCAGGTTCAGTCCTCCGTCGAGCACGATGACCTCGCCGGTGAGATAGGTGCTGGCGATCACCGATGCCACCAGGTCGGCCACGTCGGCGGGCTGAGCCGGGCGGCGCATGGGCGCGCGGTCCCGCCACAACTCGTGCGCCTGAGCCCAGTCCTTCGTCATCGGCGTGTCCACCAGCCCCGGAGCGACCGCGTTGACCCGCACATCCGGCCCGAGCGCAGCCGCGAGCAGCCGGGTCACGTGATTCAGCGCGGCCTTGCTCGCTGCGTACGGCACCGACGAGCCCTTGGGGCGCACCCCGGCATGGCTGGTGATGTTCACGATGCTGCCGCCTGCGGGGGACCGGCGCAGCGCCGGAAGTGCCGCCGTGCACAGCACCCACGGTGCGATCAGGTTGACTTCCAGCAGCTGCCGCCAGTCCGCCGGCGTCGCAGCGGCCAAGTCGTCGTGCGGGATCGGCCAGCTGATGCCCGCGTTGTTCACCAGCACGTCCAGTCGCCCGAACCGGCCGAGTGCTGCCTCGACCAGCCCCCGGGCTTCCTCCTCCACCGCCAGATCCGCCCGTACGTACGCCCCGCCGAGCTCCGTCGCCAGCGCCTCCCCGGCCTCCGCACTGCGCCGCGAGTGCACGACGACCCGCATCCCGTCCGCCGCCAGCCTCCGCGCAACGGCCTCCCCGATCCCCGACGTGGACCCGCTGACCAGGGCGACGGGCCTGTCCGCTTGTTCAATCCTCATGCCGACGGATCCTGCCACGGTCTCCGGCGGAGATGTCGGGTCGTGGCCATCGCCACCCCACGCCGCGCCCGCGCCATCGACGCAGCCCTGCGTAACCGAGGCCCTGGTCGGGCGGACGGGCCGACCAGAGCGCCCGGTCACATCGGTGTTCAAGGAATCCGGCCTTGGGAGATGCCGCTGAGAGTGCAGCCCTCCCGCGCGAGGTGCTGCCGCATGGCCGGAGCCGGCCCGCAGGGACGCTGGTCAGAGCCAGCCGGCACGGCGGAAGCTTCGGTGGATGACGAGGCAGGCGGTGGCCATGACTCCCAGGGCGAGGGGATATCCGTAGGTCCAGCGCAGCTCCGGCATGTGGTCGAAGTTCATGCCGTAGACGCCGCAGACCATCGTCGGTACGGCGATGATCGCCGCCCATGCCGTGATCTTGCGCATGTCCTCGTTCTGGGCGACGGTCACCTGGGCGAGGTGGGCCTGGAGGATTGAATCGAGCAGGGCGTCGAACGACGTGATCTGTTCGGTGACGCGGGCCAGGTGGTCGGCGACGTCACGGAAGTACGGCTGGATGTCCGGGCCGACCGGCGGCATCGGCCGGGTGACCAAGGCCTGCAGCGGCCGGTCGAGTGGTGCCACCGCACGCTTGAGCTCCAGCAGTTCGCGCTTGAGCTGGTAGATCCGGCTCGCGTCACCACGGCCCGCTTGCCCACTGAAGACGTCGCTCTCGACGGCGTCGATGTCGATCTGCATCGAGTCCGCCACGGCCAGGTAGTCGTCGACCACCTGGTCGGCTATGGCGTGCAGTACGGCTGCGGGCCCCTTGGCCAGCTGCGCGGGGTCGGCCTCCAACGCCTCGCGGAGCGGACCGAGTGAACCGTGCGGGCCGTGCCGGACGGTGATCACGAAGTCGGCGCCGGTGAAAATCATGAGTTCTCCGGTGTCCACCACCTCGCTGGTGGCGGTGAGCTCCTCGTGCTCGACATAGCGGCAGGTCTTGAAGACGGCGAACAGCGTCTCGTCGTACCGTTCCACCTTTGGCCGCTGATGGGCGTGCACCGAATCCTCGACTGCAAGTGGATGCAGGCCGAACAGCTCGGCGATACCCGCGAATTCTGTCCCGGAGGGCTCGTGCAGCCCGATCCATACAAAGCCGCGGCCGGACTTGCGGACCCGCCGCAGAGCTTCGTCCGTCGGGCGGGTATCGGGCTGCCGTACGCCGTCTTCGTAGATCACGCAGTTGACCACCGTGCTGCCCAGCGGAGAGCGGGCCGGGTGGCTCAGGTCGACCTTCCGGCGGTAGGCGCGGCGCACCGCACGTCGGAGATTGCGGATCATCGGCACATCGAGCTCCTTCGGACAGCAGGTCGCCAGTGTGCCACCGGCCCTTGTGAACCTGGGAAGAGGAGGGGCGGGCGTACGACCGGAGCGTTTTCGACGAGGGCGTTCGGAAGCCCGCCCCAGGTCCTGGCCGCTGACGAGGCGATTCCACCTCAAGCACGGCGTACTTCGAGGAGCTCGCGCTCGAACGAGCGGACGCGGCCCACGTTGTGAGTGCGGCCCCGTCCGGCGACCGGGCACTGACGCGGGGGCGCTGGATTCAGTCGGCGCCGGCCTCGACAGCCGACGCCCTGGGAGCTGTCACTCGGTTCGCCCGGACCACCGAGGGTGAACCCGCTCACCGGATCGATGCCGACGGCAGCGAACAGTTCTGGACGTACGACGAGAACAGGCGAGTGGCCGCCTGTCGCACCACGCCTCTGCGGCCCTTCGGCACGAAAGCTGCGCCGTTCAGCGGTGCTGGGTCGCAGGCGGACGATCCGCGAAGTACTGCAGCCCTTGCTTGAGCGCAGCGCGGGCGCCGGGTTCCAGGTGACGAGACCAGAGCGGATCCGTTTCGCCCCGAAGCAGGCAGTAGCAGGCCAGGGCGTAGCCGAACTGACGCTCAGTAAGGTAGCCGAGGTGGTGGGTGGGGTCGAGGGCGGTTCCAGTGAGCATCCGCTCGGTGAGGTCGCCCAGCGGGAGGACAGAGAACCCCTGTACCGACTTGGTGAAGCGGTAGGCCGCGTTGGCGGTGAAGACGCCCATGCCGAGGAAGACCGTCACCAGGTCGGTCAGCCTCTCGTGGTCAACCTCGATGCCTTGGATGCGATCCTCACCGAGCAGACGGACGTGCCCGAGCTCGTGGGCGACGATGGCCGCGAGTACAGCTGGGTTCTCGGCCTCGCGGAGGTCAAGCTCGATCACCGCGTGGCCGTCGACCTTGCGGTACCTGCCGACTGTCCGATGCCTGCCACGGTTGCTCCGCAGGGCGCGGGATTCCTCTTCGGGGCTCTCGAAGTACTGCACGCCGACCGCATCAGGGTCGACCCCCATCACTGTGCAGACGCGCCCGACCATCTCCCCGACCTGATCCGGGGCGCCGACGAAGCCCGGAGGGAAGAAGTCCGAGACCGGAAGCGCAATCTCGCGCTTCACCACCTCAGGCCCGAACTCCTTTACGCACCACCTCATCCACCTCTCGACCCACTGCTGGTCCTTGGGCGGTACCGGGCACTGACCGAGCTGCTCGGAGCGGGCCCAGGGCTTCGCGCTCGTGGTCGTCACGGCACCGATTCGTGGGCGACGCCGTCGCCATTTGCGCCATGCCCGTGCCCATCGTGCTGGTGTCCTGGTCATCCCCGCCGATTCACCCCACCCCCAGGCCGCTCCAATGCTCGAATTCTAGGGGCCTGGAATGCTGTTCATCGAGAGGTGGCCTTGGTCACCGAGTGCTGCTGATCAACCGACAGTGCTCACGAAATCGCGGGCGCTATGTGATCACGAAGTCCGGCTGGATCACTACCCCTCCGCGAGCCTGTCCTGCAAGCGCTCCACAGGGCGGCCCTGCTCCGTAGCCAGCTCCAGGGCACGCCGCCAGCGTCTTTGGGCCTCTTCTGTCCGGCCTTGCGAGAAGAGGATCTCGCCGGTGAACTCCGCGTAGTCGAAGTCCACATGCCCGTTGCCCTGCGCCCGGCCCAGGGCGAGCAGGCGCTCCATCTGCTCCAGCGCATCCCCGGACCGGCCCAGCGCGTGCAGCGTCTGTGCGTACGTTTTCGTGAACAGCAGCAGGTACGGGTCGCCTGTCCGGCCGACCAGCAGAGCCAGCGACTCCTCGATGGCGGCCAACGCCTCGTCGGGCCGTTGGAGGTCCAGCCAGTTGTTGGCGATGTTGTTCAACGCCTGTGCCAGCACCCGATGGTCACCCAGCTCACGCGCCGCCGCCACGATCTCGATCTTCTCGGCGAGGGCGTCCTCAATCCGCCCGATGTCCGCCAGCACCGACGAGCGCAGCGCGCGATAGCGGTGCCGCAGCAGCGGCTCTCCGGCCGGATCCGCCAGCCGCCAGGCCCGCTCGGACTGTCGCAGCGCCTCGTCGAAACGCCCCTGCCAGGCCAGCGCCAGGCTGTGGTTGGAGTACAGATGCGGCCACTGCCCGGCCGCGCCCGCGGCCTCCACTGCGGCCAGGCAGCGCTCGGCCACCTGCTCCCAGGGACGGAACAGCCCGGCGTCGTTGTAGAGGAACCCCGCGTTCTCCACCAGGCGGCAGCCCGCATCCTGCAGCCCCCGGTCCGGAGCCCCTTGCACGAGCGCGCGCAGCGCCGGCTCCTCCCGCCGGAACCAGTCCAGCGCGGCCGCCGGATCTCTGAACGCCGGTACCCCGCCCGCCGGTTCCTGCTCCGGCCAGTGCGACCGGTGCCGGGGGCGCGCCTGCGACACCGCCGCAGCCGTCGCCGCCAGATAGTGGTCGAGCAGCCTGGCCGTCGCCTCCTGCTGGGCATGCGCGGGGAGTTCGTCCGACAGCAGCCGCCGGCAGTAGAGCCGTACCAGGTCGTGCGCCAGAAAGCGGCCCGGCCGGTCCTCGGCCAGCAGGTGCAGCGTCGCCAGCTCCGCGAGCGCGCTCCGGGCCTCCCCGTACGATGCACCGAGCAGCGCGGCTGCCCCATAGGCGTCCACGTCGGCCCCTGGATGCAGCGCGAGCAGTGGCAGCAGCCTGGTCGCATCCGGCGCCAAACGGCGCCGACTCAACCCCAGCTCCCGGTCGACACTCAGCTGCCCGCCGACGCCCAGGGCACCCAGCCGCGCCTGCTCATCGGCGAGTTCACCGACCAGATCGGCCACCGACCAGGCAGGGCGGGCCGCGAGCCGGGCGACCGCGATGGCGAGCGCGAGCGGCAGGTGGTCGCACAGCTCGGCCAGGCGCCGGGCGGCCCGCGGGTCGGCCAGCGCCCGCCGGTCACCCAGCCGCAGCCGCAGCAGCTCGTGCGCGGCGCTCGCCGTGAAGGACCCGACGGGCACCACCCTCGCCTCTTCGCGGACGACCAGCTCGTTCAGCCCGCTCCGACTGCACACGACGGTCAGGCACGGTCCGCTCGCGGGCAGGAACGGCAGCACGGCATCGGGCCCGGCTGCGTTGTCCAGGATCACCAGCAGCCGCCGGTCATGCACCTGCGCGCGGTACAGCCCCGCCCGTTCGTCCGGATCGGCGGGTATCCGGTCACCGGGCAGGCCCAGCGCGCGCAGGAAGCCGTGCAGCACATCGCCCGGGTCGGCGGGCCCATGCGGGCTGAAGCCCTGCAGGTCGCCGTAGAGCTGCCCGCCGGGGAACTGCCCGGTCACCGCGTGCGCCCAGCGCACAACAAGCGAGGTCTTCCCGCCGCCGGCGGGCCCCGTCACAATCGCGAGCCGAGCGTCCTCGGCGTCCGGCAGTTCCGACAGGGCCGCCAGCTCGGCGGGGCGGGCCACGAACTCCCGCAGCGCGCGCGGCAGTAGCTGCGGCCCGTTGCCCTGCTGCGCGGCCGGCTCGGGGCCCGCGGGCGCCGGGACGGCTGCCGCAGGCTCCACGAAGGGTGGCGGTTCCGTGGGCGGATCCGGGTGCAGGTTGGGATCGGCGCGCAGGACCCGCTCGTACAGCTCACGCAGCCCGGGCCCCGGCCGCACCCCCAGCTCCTCCGCGAGCCGCCGCTGCCCCTCCAGAAACGCCTCGATCGCCTCTGCCTGTCGGCCACTCCGGTACAGCGCCAGCATCAGCAGCTCCCGGGGCCGTTCCCGAAGCGGATGCCGCCCGGCCAGCTCGGCGAGTACGGGCACCAGCTCGACGTGCCGGCCCAGCGCAAGCCCGGCCTCCGCATGCTGTTGTTCGGCGGCCACGATCAGCTCGCCGAGCCGGTCGCGCTGTGCCGCTGCGTACGGTCCGGGCACGCCCGCCAGCGGGGTGCCGCACGGCAGGGCGAGCGCCCGGGCCAGCGCCGCGTCGGCCCCATCCGGCGAGTCGGCCGCCGCAGAGCGCACCGCCTCCTCGAACACCGCCAAATCGACGGCACCGGGGGCAAGTTCGAGCGCGTAGCCCCCGCCGTACGAGACGATCGGTTGCGCGCCGCCGGGCCCTTGGAGAAGGGTGCGCAGCCGCCACACGTACGTCCGCAGCGTGCGGACGGCCGAGGCCGGCAGCTCCTCGCCCCAGAGCGCGTGCAGCAGTTGGTCGAGCGGCACGGGGCGGCCCGAGTGCAGCAGGAGGGCGGCCAGTACGGCCTGCTGCCGGGGCGGTCCGACAGCGAGCGGGGCTCCGGCCCGCCAGGCCCGCACCGGTCCGAGCAGGGCGTAGGTCAGGTCGTCGCCCATGTGGCCCGGCATCCGCCCCCCCGGCTGAGGTCTGCAAGGAACGGGCACGATACCCGATCGTCACGATCGATCAGGATCCCTCTTCGTTCTTCTGCGGTTCTCTTGCGACCTTCTTGCGATCTGCCGCGGATCACAGGGTGTGAGGCTGCGTCACGCCACTGCTCCCACGCGCCGTGGGCCGAGAGAAAGCGTGCGTGCACCGATGAACACACGACGACACCTTCGACGTGCCTTTGTACTCGCCGCCCTGCCGGTCGGCGCGATCCTCGTCGTCGGCACCTCCGGTGCCCGCGCGGTCGACGGGGATTTCGCCGCGACAATCCGCCAGGACAGGAGAATTGACCAGACGGACGATCCGACTGCCCCGCCCACCGGCCTCGCTGACGCAATCCGGGAGAGCAAGAAGGCGGACGGCAGGGAGGCCCCCGCCCCCGCCAAGGCGCCCGGTGTCACGATGGCCGACGAGATCCGTGACGCAAAGAAGCGGCCACTGCCGGAGGACTCGCCGGATCCGGCCCGCCAGGCTCATGAGGAATTGAATCGGGTGACGGACGAGAACCCGGCGAAGCGGGCCAAGGAAATGCCCGACATCACGTGCAACGAGGACGGCGACCTCGTGATCACGGACTCTGCAGGGCACGTCACGCACAACGGAACCGGCGACATCTGCATCTCAAACCCCGATGGCAGGCAGCGGATCGACATCGACTGCGTCACGCACAATGGCGTGGGTGACATCCTCATCGGCGACGGCTGCCGGGACGTCGACGTCGAATGCATCAACACGGCGGGCGGCGGCATCAATTACTCGAACCGGCTCGACTGCGGGCCCGGCCGGTTCGACTCCACGAACGACGGGAGGGTTCCGGAGGACTGCACCGGCGACCTCGACGTCGGCGAGGTCAACCAGAACGGCTCCGGCGGGGTGTTCGTCTCGAACCGTTTCAACGGTCGCCCGAACGACGCACGGCCCGGAGTGAACTTCCGCTGCGGCGATGACCCTCGGGCACCGGAGAATGACGGTGCGGACGACTCTGCCCGCGGCTGCGACACACACGGCCAGAACTGCCCGCCTCGGAGCCGTTGCAACAATACGGCGGGCGGCGGCATCAACTTCGGCAATATCTACTACGCGTGCACGGATACGGGCGAGCCGGAGACCGCGGTCGACTCCGGCAACCCGGTCGGTGACGACGGCCCGGCCCCTGGCTCCGGCCCTGTCGGTGGCCCGGTGCCGTTCCCTGTGCCCCCGGTCCCCTTCCCCGGCCCGTTCCCGGCCCCGTTCTTCCCGGGCGGGGGCCCCTCCCCGTGGAGCGACAACGACCCGGGTGGCAACGGCAACCCGAACGACCCTGACAGCGCCTCTGACAGCGACCCGGATCCGGACACCGCGGACAAAGGCTCGGACCCGAACAACACGGGCAGCCAGACCGACCCCGACAACCCTTCCGCCGACGAGGGCGCGGACCCGAGCGGCGACCCGGTCATCGTTGTCGAGGACCATGATGACGACGACCGCCGGGTCGAGGAGTCCCCGTCGGAAGAGCCGCTCGCCGACCCGCAGTCGGAAGTCCCGGCCACCGAACCCGAGGCGGACGTCCCCGACCCGGGCGATCCGCAGACGACGCCGGTCGCTGATGGCGACGAGCACGACGAACCGGTCACGGACGATTCCCGCCCGCAGGAGCAGGACGCTGTCCCGGTCACGGACGATTCCCGCCCGCAGGAGCAGGACGCTGTCCCGGTCACGGAAGAGGACGCGCCTGCGGCAGAGCCGGAAGCCGGGCAGCCGTCCGGGCAGCAGGACGAGTCGGAGGAGCCCGAGACCGGTGTGCAGGACCCACAGGAGTCGCAGCAGCCCGTGCCGCACTCGCCGGATCAGACGGTCGGCGAGCAGACCCCGGACGACTCCCGTGATGCCCAACAGCCGGATGAGGCCAAGGAGTCGGCCCCCGACCCGGCGGACCAGTCCTCCGACGGGCAGGCACCGGAGAAGCCGGAGGAGTCGCACGACAGCGACGACCGGACCCTTGAGGTCTCCGATTCCGGCGAGGAGGGCGACCAGGAGTCGGACGACCGCGCGGCCGAAGAGCCGGCCGAGAGCGAAGACGGAGCCGACGACCACGAGAACGACAGCCCCGCCCTGCTCAACCAGTCGGCAGCCGTGAGCATCGGCGAAAGCCAGGAGGAGTCGAGCGACTCGGAGGAGTAGTCCCCGCCGGTCCGCCCCCGTCGACTCGCCGGGGGCGGACGGGGATCCACCTCACCATCCGTCATTGCCTCAAGGCGGTGGCACTACGCCGATGGCCCCATCACCGACCGGGGCTCCGGGCTGATCCGTTGCTGAGCGGGCCGCGGCCGGCGTCCCCCTGTGCGAACAGGACTACTTGGAACCGGCCATGTGGCACAGTCCCTGGCAACGGGCCGGACCACCGCGGGACATGACGTCGTGATGGGGTCGGCGAGTGGAATAGTCCCGGGCAGCAGTCGGCCCCTGCGTCGTCCCACGGGGGAAGGACGGCCCCGGTGCCGACAACCTCACGATGCACGCCGCTCACTGCTGCGCAACCCGCGTTTGAAGGGCCCGCCGGTCGCCGGTTGTTGCCGGTCATGGTGCTCCGATCCGTCCGGGGCGGGGCCCGGCCCGGACGTCAGCCGGCGGTGAGGCGAGTTGTCGGGATGGGGAAGCCCAGCTCGGCCTTCACCGCGTTCGCCGAGTCCCCGGTCGACGCCCTCGAAGACCAGGAGACCGCACGCACGAAGGGCAAGGCGATCGGCGGCGTCAAGGTCTCCGACGAGGACATGCTCGCCACCGTCCTGCGCCTGCGCGACGACGAACGCCTCTCGCTGCGCGAGACGCGGAACAGCAGGTGGAGGAGGCGATCGCCCGCTCCCCGGCACCGCGCATTCTCCCCAGATTCTCCCCAGGGCCTCGAAATGACCCCTCGGCGATGTTCACGACTGTGAAGTCAGTCAATGGATCCGCCTCACCGTCTACAGCCAGTCCCGCCGCTTGAAGATGAAGTACAGGCTCGTGCACACCGTTGCCATCAGCAGAATTGCGAACGGATAGCCAAAGGTCCAGTTCAGCTCCGGCATCGCGTCGAAGTTCATTCCGTAGATGGTCCCCACCAGTGTGGGTGCGAACAGAATGGCCGCCCATGACGAGATCTTCTTGATCTCCTCGTTCTGTGCGTGGCCGGCCTGCGCCAGCTGCTTCATCTCCTCGTTCTGCTGCTGGTTGACCAGCGTGGCATTGACCGCGAGGATGTCCTGCAGCGCCAGGCGGAAACCGTCGACGCGTTCGGTGACATGGGTGGAGTGGTCGGCCACATCGCGCAAGTACCTGCGCAGTTCCTCGTCGATTCCGTACTTCTCGAATCCGGCGCTCAGCCCTTCCAGGATTCTCGTCAGGGGACGGGTCGCGCGTGCGAACTCCACCACTTCCCGGGAGAGCTCATAGATACGGCGGGACACCTTCGGGTCGCCGCTGAAGACCTCGGTCTCGATCTCGTCGACGTCGTTCTCCACGCCGGCGACCACGGGTGCGTAACCGTCGACGACCGCATCGAGGATCGCGTACAGCACAGCCTCGGGGCCGCGCTTGAGCAGATCCGGGGTGGCTTCCATGCGACGCCGGACCGCTGCCAGATCCGGTGCGGCCCCGTGGCGCACGGTGATCACGAAGTCGGGTCCGACGAAGACGTGCAGCTCGCCGAAATCGACCTCTTCGGCGTCATCCAGGTAGCGGGCGGCGCGCAGCACCACGAACAGGGTGTCGCCGTAACGTTCCAGCTTGGGGCGCTGGTGCGCCTCCAACGCGTCCTCGACCGCGAGCGGATGCAGGTCGAACTCGCCCGCAACGGACAGCAGCTCGGCCTCGGTCGGCCGGTGCAGGCCGATCCACGCCATGCCGCCGTCCGCCTCGCGGAGCTTCTGGAAGGTCTCGGCGAGTGAGTCATGGGTGCTGGTTCGGTGGCCGTCGTGATACAGCGCGGCAGTGATGACGCTGGTTTCACGGGGCGGCTGCTGCTCGGCCGATGCAGCCGTGCCGGGCTGCTCATCAGCGGGGCGGGGCCCGGCCGGGCGCTTGGCCGGCTTCTTGAACGCGCGCAGTGCACGCAGACGACGCTCGGACATGACGGAGTCCTTCCGCAGGCAGGAAGTAGAAGGCGTAGGGATGGGCGAGGGCACGCCGCAGACGTCGCCTTCGGATCCGGCTAGGGTCCGGTCGTGGCAGCGTCCCGCGGCGTGCGACTGGGAGGTTCACCACACATCGTGGATCTCACCTGCCTTTCTGTACGCACGGGACGGGGCCGGTGAGCAGGCTATACCTTGCCGGGCGAACTCTCCGGACCGATGAAAACGGTGCCATGGGGTGCGCCTGCCGGGGCGAACCGCCTGCTCCTGGTGCGACCGGGGCCGCGGTCGGCCCGACGCTGCCGGCCGGGGTGGTGGTGACGAGCCTGTACGTCGCCGGCCTCAACCGTCTGCTGTGGCGCCGCCTCCACCCCTCGCAGAGGCCCACTGCTCAGTCGTGCACGGCGGCGCCGCTGAGGTGGTGGTCGGCGAGGCTCAGGACTTCGTCGACCACGCGTCGCAAGTGCCCGTCGGGCAGGCCGTAAATCATGCGCCGACCCTCCTTGCGTACGGACACGAGCCCCGCCAGCCGCAGCTTGGCCAAGTGCTGACTGACCGCCGGACGAGCGGCTGCGCAGGCTGCCGTCAGTGTGGTGACATCCGCTTCACCTTTGCCGAGGGTGTGCACCAGTGCGAGCCGGGTGCGGTCGGAGAGGAGGCCCAGGACCGCGGCGGCGTGGGTGAGCTGTTCGGCGCCTGGATCTTGCGGGTGCGTACCGTGTGCAGGTGATAGGTGCGTGCGTGCGCTCATATGCACATAATGGGTCGGGGCGCCCTGTGGTGTCCACATCCCTGTCCCGCGTCGAAAGGCCGGACCGTGAGCGAGCAGCCTGGACACACCCACCACCCGCACGAGTACCGGCACATTCGCGACCATGACCACGGGCGGGATCGCGGGCATGTGCATGGGCACGGTGGCACCGGCCGCCGGGCGCGATGGCGGCATCGGCTCGGCCACCTGGTGAAACCGCACTCGCACGAGTCCGCCGACAAGGTCGACCGTGCCCTGGAGTCCTCCGCGCGGGGCATGCGGGCGCTATGGATTTCTCTGGCGGTGCTCGGCGTCACGGCTGTGACACAGGCTGTGGTGGTCGTCCTGTCCGGCTCGGTGGCTCTGCTCGGCGACACCGTGCACAACGCGGCCGACGCACTGACCGCACTGCCGCTGGGCGTGGCCTTCGTCCTGGGTCGCCGGGCGGCGAACCGCCGCTTCACCTATGGCTACGGGCGGGCCGAGGACCTGGCCGGCATCGTCATCGTGCTGACCATTGCGGCCTCCGCATTCTTTGCCGCCTGGACCGCGATCGACCGGCTGCTGAACCCGCAGGGGATCAGCCACCTGCCCGCCGTCGCTGCCGCGGCCGTGGTCGGCTTCATCGGCAATGAGTGGGTGGCCCGCTACCGCATCCGAGTCGGACGCGAGATCGGCTCGGCTGCCTTGATCGCCGACGGACTGCACGCCCGAACCGACGGATTCACCTCGCTCGCCGTGTTGTTGGGCGCAGGCGGTGCCGCGATCGGCTGGCGGCTTGCCGACCCGGTCGTGGGTCTGGTCATCACCGCTGCGATTCTGCTGCTGCTGCGCGATGCCTGCAGGGAAGTCTGCCGCCGGGTGATGGACGCCGTCGATCCCGCCCTCGTCGACGCGGCCGAGCACGCGCTGGAACAGGTGCCGGGCGTAAGGGCGGTGGGTGAGCTGCGGCTGCGCTGGATCGGCCACAGGCTGCGTGCGGAGGTCGCGGTCGTCGTCGACGGCGAGCTGAATGCGCGTGAAGCCCACCAGGTGGCCGTGGCGGCCGAGCACGCCCTGCTGCACGCCGTACCGAAGCTGACCGCGGCCCTGGTCCATGCCGACCCGACTCCGGCGCCGGGTGCCCCGGACCCGCACCTGGTCCTGGCACACCACGGGACCTGAGCCGGGAGATCTGCCATGGCACCAGGACCATGAAACGGTCCGGGGCCGCGCGGTGTGTTCACACCGGGCGGCCCCGGACCGTCGGA
>NZ_JBHVWS010000070.1:0-43083 GCF_042882185.1 Streptomyces sp. NPDC058239 | reverse complement strand
GGAGTGCGCACTCCCGAGGCCCCTCGCGCGTACCGCCTGCTATCGGGCCAGCCGCTTGACCGCGGCGGCCACCCGCTCGTCCGTCGCCGTGAACGCCACGCGTACGAAGCGGTCGCCGGCCGTCCCGTAGAAGTCGCCCGGTGCCACCAGAATGCCGAGCTCCGCCAGGTACGCCACGGTCTCCCAGCACGGCTCGTCGCGCGTCGCCCACAGGTAGAGGCTCGCCTCGCTGTGCTCGATCCGGAAGCCGTGGGCCTCCAGCGCCGTGCGCAGGGCCGCGCGCCGGTCCGCGTACCGGGTCCGCTGCTCGGCGACGTGCTCGTCGTCACCGAGCGCCGCGACAGCCGCCGCCTGGACGGGGGCCGGCGTCATCATTCCGCCGTGCTTGCGGATCAGCAGCAGCTCACCGAGCACGGCCGCGTCGCCCGCGATGAAGGCCGCGCGGTATCCGGCCAGGTTGGAGCGCTTGGAGAGCGAGTGGACGGCGACGATGCCCTCGTACGTACCGCCGCAGACGTCCGGATGCAGCACGGAGACGGGTTCGGCCTCCCAGCCCAGCTCCAGGTAGCACTCGTCGCTGAAGACCAGCACGTCGTGCTCGCGCGCCCAGGCGACGATGCGGATCAGCTCGTCCTTGGACAGGACGCGACCGGTCGGGTTGGACGGCGAGTTGAGCCAGAGCAGCTTCAGACCGGCCGGGTCCAGCTCCGTCGGGTCGTCGTAGACGACGGGCTCGGCGCCGCAGAGCCGGGCGCCCACCTCGTACGTCGGGTAGGCGAGGCGCGGGTACGCCACCTTGTCGCCCGCGCCGAGACCGAGCTGCGTCGGCAGCCAGGCCACCAGCTCCTTGGACCCGACGACCGGAAGGACGTTCTCGTGCGCCACCCCGACCGCGCCGAGCCGCCGCTCCACCCAGCCGGTGATCGCGTCACGCAGCTCGGCGGTCCCCCACACCGTCGGATAGCCGGGGCTGTCCGCGGCGGCGACGAGCGCCCGCTGGATCAGCCCGGGCACCGGGTCGACGGGCGTGCCGACGGACAGGTCCACGATGCCGTCCGGGTGGGCGGCGGCCGTCGACTTGTAGGGCGCGAGCTTGTCCCAGGGGAAGACCGGGAGACGGGAGGAGACTGCGGACACGAATCTCTGCTTTCTCGTACGGGGGTTGCTCGGGGCGCTCGGGCGTGGAAACGCCTCGGTCCCGCACGGTGACGAGCCGTACGGGACCGGGGTGACGCACGTGCCGACCGCTGACTACTGGTTCTGCGGCGGCAGCGCAGCGATGAACGCGTGGTCGCGTTCGATCAGGCCCAGCTTGGAGGCACCACCGGGCGACCCGAGGTCGTCGAAGAACTCGACGTTCGCCTTGTAGTAGTCCTTCCACTCCTCCGGGGTGTCGTCCTCGTAGAAGATTGCCTCGACCGGGCACACCGGTTCACAGGCTCCGCAGTCGACGCATTCGTCCGGGTGGATGTACAAGGACCGCTGGCCCTCGTAGATGCAGTCGACGGGGCACTCTTCGATGCAGGCCTTGTCCTTTACGTCGACACAAGGCTGCGCGATGACGTAGGTCACGCTGTCGTTCCTCCTCGGTAGGGCGTTGGCTCTCGCGCGGGAGCGCGGCGTCGTCGATGCCCACCCCTAGTATCTCCGTTCCCGGGCACGAACCGAACAGGAGGGGCGGACAGAGCTGTGGAATTCACCATCGGCGGACAACTCGAAGTCCGAATTACACCGGCTGACGTGGGCAAACGGGTATCAGTCCGGCGCACGGCCGAGCGCGGCTCTCAGGGGCCGAAGTTCACCGACACGGTCGGCGTTCTCACATCCTGGGACAGTGATGTGCTGTCGATCACAACGAAGAGCGGCGACTGTGTCCGCATCGCGGAATCGACGCTGGTGGCGGGCAAGGTCGTGCCCGCCGCCCCGGCCCGGAGGCGCGGCCCCGCGGCCTCCTTCGACGAGCTCGCGCCCGTCTGTGCCCGTGCCTGGCAGCCGGTGGAGAGCGAGCCACTGGGCGACTGGCAGCTGCGCGCCGCGCAGGGGTTCACCCGGCGCGCCAACTCCGTGCTGCCGCTCGGCGATCCGGGCGTACCGCTCGACGAGGCGCTCGGGCGCGTCCGGCAGTGGTACGGGGAGCGGGACCTGCCCGCGTACATCCAGACCGCGACCGGCGCCGAGGGCACCCAGGAACAGCTCTGCGCGGAACTGGAGCAACGCGGATGGCGGCGCGAGGTGACGGCGGAGGTAAGAATCGCCGCGGTGGCGCCGATCGGTGATCTGGACGCGGATGTGTCGCAGGTGCGGCTGAGCCGGGATCTCGACGAGACGTGGCTCTCCCGCTATCAGCGCTTCGACACCCCGGGGCCGCACGTCCTGAAGGTGCTGCGCGGCGGTCCCTCGGTGTGGTTCGCCTCGGTGCCCGGTGACACCGGGGGCGCACCGCCCGCGGCGATCGGACGGTGCGTGGTGGACGGGCGCTGGGCCGGCTTCATGGCTGTGGAGGTCGGTCCCGAGTACCGGCGCCGGGGGCTCGCCACCGCCGTGATGACCGCGCTCGCCCGCAAGGCCCTGGACGAGGGCGCGTCGGCGGCGTGGCTCCAGGTGGAGACGGACAACGAGGGGGCGCGGGCGCTGTACGAGGGCATGGGGTTCGCGGTCCATCACCGGTATCACCACTTCCGGTCGGCGTGACGGAGGCGGACGAGCCCGATGAGTCCTCACCACCCCGAGCAGCCCGGGAGTCCCGGCCCGGACGAGTTGCGCCGGCGGTTCGCCGAGGAGGCGCGCGCCGAGCGGCCGGACCTCGCCCTGCTCTGCCTGCTGCTGGGCGCGGTGGCCGACCCGGCGCTGGACGCGAACGGGATCGACGCGGCGCAGATCGAACTGGACGAGCTGGCGGGCCGGCTTCCGTACGGGGTGCGGGGCGGCCGGGCCTGGGCCTCGGCCGTTGCCGAATTTCTCGGCGAGCGGTGCGGCTTCGCGGGCTCGTCGGCGGACTACCAGCGGCTGGAGTCGTCGCTGCTGCACGAGGTGCTGCGCCGGCGTCGCGGGCTGCCGATCCTGCTGTCCGTGGTGTGGATCGAGGTCGCGCGGCGGGCGGGCGCTCCGGTGTACGGGGTGGCGTTGCCCGGTCACTTCGTCGTCGGGTTCGGCGATCCTTCGGAGCGGGTGCTGGCCGACCCGTTCGACGGCGGCCGGCCGATGACCGGGCAGGACGCGGAGCTGCTGGTGGCGGGGGCGACCGGGGAGCCGCTCGAGGAGTCGATGCTGGTGCCCGCGCGGCCGCTGGAGATCGTGCTGCGGATCCTGAACAACATCAGGGCGTGGGCGGCGGCCCGCCCGGAGCGGACGGATGTGGCGCTGTGGGCGGTGGACCTGTCGCTGTTGCTGCCCTCGCATCCGGCCAGGCTGCGCTACGAGCGGGCGCAGCTGCTCGTACAGAGCGGGCAGTTTCTGCGCGGGGCGGCGGAGATGGAGGAGTACGCGGATGTGGTCGGCGGGGTCGAACCCGAGGTGGCGGAGGCGATCCGGCGACGGGCGCGGGCGGCGCGGGCATTGCTGAATTAGCGGGGCGCAGGCACGGGGGGCGGACCGGCGGCCGCTGCTCCGTGTCCTGGTCTCAGCGAACGAGGTGAAACGGGAGCCGTGCAGGTCCGGGTACGTGTGTACGGGCCGGGAACGTGCCGGGGCGGCGCGTGGCGGCTGAGCCCCGGCCGGACCGGACCCGGTCAGCGGGCATCCTCCCGTCCGGCGATCCTGCGCACGGTGTGCAGCAGGTACTCCTTGCGGTTGAGCGGATTGCGGTCGGTGCGTGGCCGGTCCGGGGGCGTACCGACGACCGCCCGGTAGCGGTCGAAGCCGGATTCCAGGACCCCTTCGCCACGCGTCAGGGCCGGGAGCTGTTGCTGCATGTCATGGACCCGCGCCGCCGGAATCTCTCCCTCCAGCACACATGCCGCACCTTGCACGGCCGGTGTCCCGGGCACGGCACGCAGATGTGCGAGTACCGGCAGGAGCGGCCCCAGCAGGTCCGCGGGGAGTTCCAGACGGAAGCGGTGCATCGGCTCGTACACCGTGGTGCCGGCCTCCCTCAGTGCACTCATCAGGACCAGGGGGGTCAGATTGCGGAAGTCCCCGGCGGTGCTCGACATGCTCTTGTCGAAAACGGCATGGGAATGGCTCTGCCGGGGCCAGTAACCGGAGTGCGTCATGGTGACGACGCAATCGGTGACCTGCCAGCCGTGGATTCCCTGCTGCAGGGTCTCCCCGACTGTCTCCTCCACCGCCCTCATCAGGGAGAACGGCATCGATCCGAGCTCCACCTCCAGCCGGTACTCGATACCGCTGCCGATCGGGGCGGGATCGATGCGAAGACCGATGGTCGCCAGAAAAGGATTCGGATCCTGGTCGCCGACCTCGTACGCCGCACCGCTGCCGTTCGGCCGTTCCAGGCAAATGGTCGTGGTCTTGCGGAAAGTGACATCGATTCCGAATTCATCGGCGAGCGTCGCCTGGATGACTTCTTTCTGCACCTCGCCGTAGAGCGAGACGGACACTTCTTTCCGGATGTCGTCCTGCCGCAGATTGATCAATGGGTCCTGTTCGGCCAGTTGTGCAAGCGCGAAATGCAGCTCGCCCCTGATCGCCGGAGCGCAGGGCACCACGACCGATTCCAGTGTCGGCGGGGCGAACCAACGGCCCGGCGCGGTCGTGTCCGATACACCGACCGTATCCCCGACCCGAATGCCGCCGAGGCCCCGGAGCTTCGCGATCCGGCCTGCACCGACCGCTGCTTCGCGCACGTCCGAGCCTCGGTCGAAGACACTGATCGCGGTCACTTTCCCCTCGCCGCGACCGTCGCCCCGGCCGAACGGCAACCGGTCACGTGTCCGTACCGTGCCCGAGAAGATCCGGACGTAGGCGATCTTCTCGCCGCCCGGCCCCCGCTCCACCTTGAAGACGGTCCCCGAGACCGGCCCGTCGGCATCACCCTCGTCAGCGGGCAGCAGCTCCCTGACCCCGCTGATCAGGGCATCCACACCCGCTCCGGTGATCGCCGAGCCGAAGAACACCGGATGCACCAGCGCCTGCCCGGTCTGCGTCGACAGCGCTTCGCGCAGCCTGCTGTACGGGAGGGGCGCCGCGTTCTCGACGTACGCGGCCAGCAGCGCGTCGTCATGGTCGGCGAGAAGCTCGGTCAGCCGGTCCGTGAAATCCGCATCGGCACCGGTGTACGGCGTGCAGCGGGCGTCCCGGCCGCCCGGCCCGTCGACCGATCCCATGGCGAGCACAGCCGGGGTCAGTTTCTCGGAAATGCTCCGCAGAACGGACTCGTCCTGTGCGCCGCCGCGATCGACCTTGTTCACGAAAATGAGCGTAGGAATGCGCAGGCGTTGCAGTGTCCGCATCAGAACACGGGTCTGCGCCTGTACGCCCTCCACGGCGGAGATGACCAGTACAGCACCGTCGAGCACGTTCAGCACCCGTTCCACCTCGGCGATGAAATCCGGGTGACCGGGTGTGTCGATCAGATTGACCGTGATGTCGTCGATGGCGAACGAGACGACTGCGGACTTGATCGTGATGCCGCGTTGTCGTTCCAGTGCCAGGGAATCGGTCTGAGTGCTCCCGTCGTCGACGCTTCCGATCTCGTCGATGACACCGGCGGTGTGGAGCAGCCGCTCGGTCAGGCTCGTCTTACCGGCGTCGACATGCGCCAGAATTCCCAGATTCAGCGTGTGCACGAAACTCCATGTCTTCAAGATCGGTGGCAATTTCCGTCTGAATGAACATGAGAGTTCCGCGCATGATTTTCTCCTCGGTCGATCGAGTACTGAAGGGGGAGTACAGCAGGTGGCCGCCCCGCACTGCAACCGATTTATCAGCCGGGCATTCGCTGAGCCGGGGACGCCTGCCGGAACCTGCGTGCCCGCCTCCTGCGCTTTCATACCCGGCAGCCGAGGACAAGCAGATAAGCATCTGCGCATCGGCGGGTCGCGTGCGCCGTTATGCAAATTCAAAGTATGGCTCCGGGCGGAGTCCCGCCAGGCGCCGCGTGCGCACTTCTCGCCGGACAGGGAGAGCAAGTCTTCTCAACTCCCGTTCCCCAATGGGCTGTTCGATCCCATCGAGGGATCGTTGCCGAGCCGGGCGGCGATTGGGCCACCGTATCGAAGTGTCGGCAAACGAGTGGTCCGTCGCCGCCCAAACCTCACGTGGCGCTGCGTGCAGTCCAACGGGTGATTATTGGCTTTTCGCCACCCGAAGGGCCCACGACATGTCCTCGATGCGGCATTTTGCGTTGGCGCAAAGTGACATTCGGACTGACGGTAGATCATGTCGCCACTGCGCCACATTGAGTCGACACCCTGTCGCTCTTCGCAGTTGCGCCGGAAGGAATGTGTTCAGATGCGCTCTGCCCGCACACTGTTCGCTTCGGCCGCTGTCACAGCGGTCCTTGCCATTACCGGTCCCTCCGCCTACGCCATGGCCACGGCCGCGGATTCGGGACACCACAAGGAATCCTCGTCCTCGCGCAGCGACGAGAACGGAAAGTCCGGCTCCGACGAAGGCGGTCGTGGCGGCGACGAAGGCGGCCGCGGCGGCGACGAGGGTGGTCGTGGCGGCGACGAGGGTGGCCGCGGCGGCGACGACGAAGGCGGTCGTGGCGGCGACGAGGGTGGCCGCGGCGGCGACGACGAAGGCGGTCGCGGCGGCGACGACGAAGGCGGTCGCGGCGGCGACAAGGGTGGCCGCGGCGGCGACGAAGGTGGCCGCGGCGGCCGTAACGAGGGCAAGCCCAGCGGTGGCGTCAACGCCGGTGGCGGCGGGATGGCTACGACCAGCAGCAGCCTGGCTGCCGGCTCGGCGCTGCTGATCGGCGGCATCGGCGTCGGTGCGTACAAGCTGCGCCGTCGCCAGTCGTCGGGCGGTGCGATCGCCTGACCGGGCCCAACGGCTGACCGGTCGTTTCGTTTTTCGCGGCCGTCGTCCCACGGGGCGGCGGCCGCGACGGCTTCGATTGCACACCACCCCCGCACCCCTCCCTCTCCCTTCTCCCCTCTCCAACACCGCACAACCGAAAGGCACGTTCCCATGGCCGCCCCGCAGTCTCCCGGCTCCATCCCAACCCGGACTGCCCCCGGAACCACACTGGGCCGCGCCTTGATGTGGCCCGCCGTGGCAGCCGGGGTCGGCATGCTCATGATCTACAACTCCATCGAAACCTCGGTCGACGACAAGCCGCCGGCCCCACCCGCCGCCGTCGCGCCCGCAGTCGTACCCGAGATCCTCGGCTCCCATGCCGCGCCCCGACCCGTCACCCCGTCGGCGCCCGCCGTCGGCCCGGCGATGTCGCGTTCCGTCCCGACGCGGCTGCAGATTCCGTCCCTCGCCGTCAAGGCACCGTTCACCGACCTGTCCATCGGCGCCGACGGTCGGCTGAACCCGCCGCCCCCGAACGACAGCAACCTGGTGGGCTGGTTCAAGGGCGGTGTCACCCCTGGCGAGCGTGGTGCCGCGATCGTGGCGGGCCATGTCGACACGACGACCGGTCCGGCCGTGTTCCTGCAGCTCCAGTTCCTCAAGCCGGGTTCCACGGTCGACATCACCCGCACCGACGGCTCGGTCGCCACATTCAAGGTCGACTCCGTCGAGACGTTCAGCAAGGCGAAGTTCCCGGACAAGCGCGTCTACTCGGACACCCCGTCCGCGCAGCTGCGCCTGATCACTTGCGGCGGCCCGTACAACAGGAAGGCCAAGCACTACGAGGACAACGTGGTGGCCTTCGCCCACCTCGAATCCTCCAAGAGCGGCTGACGGCCGGTCGGTGGTCGACGCCGGGATACAACCATCCGCCGAGCCCAAAGGTCGTACGGGGCGGCACGGAACCTGAGTTCCTGCCGCCCCGACTTGCCTTCTGAGCAACGGAGTTGAGCAACATGCCCGTTCTCTCCCACCGCCACAGCCCGGCGATCGCAGCCGGTATCGCCCCGGTCGCCGGAGCCGTCGCGGCACCCGTCGGCCACGCCGCGACGAAGCCGACCGCCCCCATGGCGAGCACGCCGAGCACCAAGCATCTGCACGACGACTTCAATGGTGACGGCTATCCGGACGTCGCCGTGGGCGACGTGCGGCGCGGCGGCCATGTTCTGCACGGTCCGGTCAGCCGCACCGGCCGGTGGAGCCGGGTCAGTTCGAACTGAGTGACGGTCGCGATCGGGTCGTGCCGGTTCGCACGGCGAGTGGCTCGCGCGACGCTGCCGCACGGCCGAACTGTGGCGGCGCGCCGACGACGGACACATCTCGGTGCTCAACTCCGGCGCGAAGGCGCTGGAGTGGCTGCTGGAACATCAGCTTCTGAAGTCATGAGCTCGGTGAACTGAGTACAGAACGGGCCAATTGCCGTTCCGTTGGCGTTAATTGTTGCGCTCAAGCAGATCAGCCAAGCCCCTCCATACACACCTCTTGACGTGTCCTGCACAACAACGGAACCATCGACAACCGCTGGAGAGCGCTCTCAGAGCGCTCTCCCGGCAACTCGTCGTGCACCTGTACCACGACTCAGGAGAAGTGTTCTCATGCATGCTCCCCCCACAGCACCCCCACGCCGCCGGGCCCGAGCACTCGGATTCGCCGCGCTCGCCGTCGCACTCCTCATGTCCATTCCCACCGCCCGGACCGCTTTCGGTCAGGATGCTGTGCCGATCGCGGGCGGCGGCGACCTCGGTCCCAATGTCATGGTCTTCGACCCCTCCACGCCCGACATCCAGGCCAAGGTCGACGACGTATTCAAGAGGCAGGAGTCGGCGCAGTTCGGTGACGGCCGTTATGCGTTGCTGTTCAAGCCGGGCACGTACACCAACATCAATGCGCAGATCGGCTTCTACACCTCGATCGCCGGTCTCGGCCTGAACCCGGACGACACCACGTTCAACGGCGATGTGACGGTGGACGCCGGGTGGTTCAACGGGAACGCCACGCAGAACTTCTGGCGCTCGGCGGAGAACCTGGCGCTCAACCCGGTGAACGGCACCGACCGTTGGGCCGTTTCCCAGGCCGCCCCCTTCCGGCGGATGCACGTCAGGGGCGGGCTGAATCTGGCACCCGACGGGTACGGCTGGGCCAGCGGCGGCTATATCGCCGACAGCAGGATCGACGGCCAGGTCGGGCCGTACTCGCAGCAGCAGTGGTACACCCGCGACAGCTCGGTCGGCGGCTGGGGCAACGGCGTCTGGAACATGACGTTCTCCGGTGTCGAGGGCGCGCCCGCGCAGAGCTTCCCGGAACCTCCGTACACCACGCTCGACACCACCCCTGTCTCGCGCGAGAAGCCGTTCCTCTATCTCGACGGGGACGCGTACAAGGTGTTCGTGCCCGCCAAGCGCACCAATGCGCGCGGCACTTCATGGGGCAACGGCACGCCGCAGGGCGATTCGATTCCGCTGGACCGCTTCTACGTGGTGAAGCCCGGAGCGAGCGCCGCCACCATCAACGCGGCCGTGCAGCAGGGGCTGCATCTGCTCTTCACGCCCGGCGTCTACCACGTCGACCGGCCCATCGAGATCGACCGTGCCGACACGGTCGTGCTCGGCCTGGGGCTTGCGACCATCGTCCCGGACAACGGGGTCACGGCCATCAGGGTCGGCGACGTGGACGGCGTGAAGCTGGCCGGGCTGCTCGTCGATGCCGGTCCGGTCAATTCGGACCGGCTGATCGAGGTCGGCCCCGAGGGCGCGTCCGCCGGTCACGCGGCCAATCCCACATCGCTCCAGGACGTGTTCGTACGCATCGGTGGTGCCGGACCCGGCAGGGCGACCACCGGCATCGTCGTGAACAGCAACGACACGATCATCGACCACTCCTGGCTGTGGCGCGCCGACCACGGCGAAGGCGTCGGCTGGGAGACCAACCGGGCGGACTACGGGCTCCGGGTCAACGGTGACAATGTGCTGGCCACCGGGCTGTTCGTGGAGCACTTCAACAAGTACGACGTGGAGTGGGCCGGCGAGAACGGCAGAACGATCTTCTTCCAGAACGAGAAGGCGTACGACGCCCCGAACCAGGCCGCCGTCCAGAACGGCAGCATCAAGGGGTTCGCCGCCTACAAGGTCGACGACTCCGTCACCACCCACGAGGGCTGGGGCCTGGGCAGCTACTGCTACTTCAACGTGGACCCGACGATCCGTCAGGATCACGGCTTCGAGGTGCCGGTGAAGCCTGGCGTGAGGTTCCACGATCTGCTGGTGGTCTCGCTCGGCGGTCAGGGACAGTACGAGCACGTCATCAACGACACCGGATCTCCTACGTCCGGAACGAGCACCGTTCCGTCGCAGGTGGTGTCGTTCCCTTAGCCGGGGGAAGGGAACGGGGTCCGGTCGCGGCGACAACGGCGGCCGGGCCCCGGTCTGCTGCCGCGGCTCTACAGCCAGCCCTTCTCACGGGCGATGCGGACCGCCTCGGCCCGGTTGCGGGCCGCCATCTTCTGGATGGCCATGGAGAGGTAATTGCGGACCGTCCCCTGCGAGAGGTGGAGCGCGGCCGCGATCTCCGCGTTGGTGGAGCCGTCCGCCGCCGAGCGCAGTACATCGCGTTCGCGGTCGGTGAGCGGGCTCGCTCCGTCGGCGAGTGCGGCCGCCGCAAGCGTGGGATCGATGACCCGCTCCCCCGCCAGCACCTTCCGTACCGCCGAGGCAAGTTGGGCGGCGGGGGCGTCCTTCACCAGGAAGGCGTCGGCGCCCGACTCCATGGCCCGGCGCAGATAGCCGGGGCGGCCGAAGGTGGTGACGACGACGACCTTCACGGCCGGGAGTTCGCGCCGCAGGGCCGCCGCCGCGTCGATACCGGTCATGCCCGGCATCTCGATGTCCAGGAGCGCCACATCGATGCGGTGCTCGTGGGCCGCGGCCAGCACCTCGTCGCCACGGGCGACCTGGGCCACCACCTCGATGTCGGGTTCCAGGCCGAGGAGTGCCGCGAGGGCCTCGCGCACCATGGACTGGTCCTCGGCGAGGAGGAGTCTGATCATGCTCATTCCGTGGATCCTAGGCCGGAACCGAGCGGAACACTCAGGATCAGGGTGAAGCCTTTGCCGGAGCCGGAGTTGCCGGCCCGGGTGGTCAGCGTGCCGTCGACCGCGGCGAGGCGTTCGGTGATGCCGGTGAGGCCGTTGCCCGGTTTCGTACCCGCGGCTCCGACGCCGTCGTCCGCGACGGCGAGTTCGAGGACCCTGCCGTCGAGGGTCTGGCGCGGGGTGAGGGTGACGGTGCAGTGCCGGGCGCTGCTGTGGCGTACGACATTGGTGACGGCTTCGCGCAGCGCCCAGGCGAGCACCTCCTCCGGCTTCTCGGGGAGGCCGTCGGGGGCCTCGGCCGGGACGTCGGCGGTGATGCCCGCGGCGGCGAGGGCGGTACGGGCTCCGGCCAGTTCACCGGGGAGGGTCGGCCGGCGGTAGCCGGTGACGGCGCTGCGTACGTCGACCAGGGCCTGGCGGCTGACCTGTTCGATGTCCGCGACCTGGGCGGCCGCCTGCTCCGGGTGGTCGGGGAGCATCCGCCCGGCCAGTTCGCTCTTGAGCGTGATGAGCGAGAGCGAGTGGCCGAGCAGGTCGTGCAGATCGCGGGCGAGCCTGAGCCGCTCCTCGTTGGCGGCGAGCTGGGCGACGGTCGCGCGGGCCTCGCGCAGCTGGATCGTCGTACGGATCAGCTGCCGTACCCCGGTCATCGCGAACCCGCCGAGCAGCGCCGGGAAGACCAGCGCGGTGATGATCTCGCGGGGGTGGTCGCCGGTCAGCCCGACGCCGACCAGTGCGGCGACGACGACGGGGATCAGCCAACGGGCGGTCCTCAGCGGCATGGTGGCGCCGACGGAGACCGCCACATACACGAAGAGGACCAGCCACGCGGCGCCGAGCGTCAGGGCGAGGACGACGGCGAGGACGCCGAGGAAGGCGATCGTCGTGTGTACGGCGCGCCGGTCCAGGGCCTTCGACGTGTGGCGGAAGACCAGGACGAGGTAGGCCCCCACGAAGACCAGCAGACCGAATGCGCCCAGCGCGGTCGCCCACGGGGTGTGGTCGCCGTCGGCCAGATCCTTGACCGGGGCGCTCATGAAGGCGAGCCAGATGCCGATCCAGAACAGCTTGATCCACACCTGTCGGCGGCCCGTCGCCGCGTACCCGATGCCTACGGACGTCTCCTCGTCGTTCACGCCTTCAGGGTGTCCTTCCGGTAGAGCCAGGCCGCGCCGCCCGCGAAGATCAGGAAGTAGGCGCAGAGGATGGCGACGTCCTCGGCGTGCGGCGAGCCGCCCATCTCGATCGCCTGACCGAGAGAAGCGTACGCGTGGGTGGGGAGCCACTCGGAAATGTTCTGCAGCCACTGCGGGAAGGTCGCGCTGGGCATCCACAGACCGCCGAGGATGGAGAGCCCGAAGTAGATGATCATCGTGATCGGGCGGACCGCGTCACCGCTGGCGATGTAGCCGATGGCGACCCCGAGCGCGGCGAAGACCAGTGAACCGGCCCAGATGACCCCGGCCAGCGCGAACCACTGCCAGGTGTCCAGCCGTACGTGCTTGACGCCGGCGGCGACCAGGAACACGACCACGATGCAGGGCAGGGTGACCATCGCCGCGCTGGCGATCTTCGCCAGGACGTAGCCGCGGCTGGGCAGCGCGGTGAGCCGGAGCTGGCGGACCCAGCCCTTCTCGCGCTCCTTGGCGATGCGTTCGCTGTTGCCCATGAGGACGGCGGTCAGTGCGCCGAAGGAGGCCATCGAGACCATGAAGAAGGCCTGGAGGGTGAGATCGCTGTGCGGGACCTTGTCGGTGGTGTTCTGTGTGCCGGAGATCAGCAGATAGATCACCGACGGGTAGATGACCGAGAAGAACATGAACTTCTTGTTCCGCAGGGTGCGGGTCACTTCGAGCCTGATCAGCGTGTTCATGCGGTCCTGGCCTCCTCGGCCTCGGTGATGGCGACGAAGGCCTGCTCCAGGCCGAGTCCCGCGACTTCGAGCTCGCGCGGGTAGAGGCCGAGTGCGTAGACGGCGTGGACGGTCGCGTCGGCGTTGTGCGACTGGATGCGGACCCGGTTGCCGGAGATGTCGAGCGTGGAGAGGAACGGCAGGGCGCGCAGGGCCGCTTCGTCGACCGGGCCCTCCAGCTCGAAGGAGATCCGGCGGGCTCCGGCCTTCGCCTTGATCTCGGCGGCGCTGCCGTCTGCGAGCAGCCGGCCCTTGTGGAGGACGAGGACGCGGTCGGCGATCGCGTCGGCCTCTTCGAGGTAGTGGGTGGCGAACAGGACGGTACGGCCCTGCTCGGCCTGCTCCCGCATCGTGGCCCAGAAGGCCTGGCGGGCGGTGACGTCCATGCCGGTGGTCGGCTCGTCGAGGACGATCAGGTCGTTGGCCCCGGCGGTGGCGAGCGCGAACCGTACGCGCTGCTCCTGGCCGCCGGAGAGCTTGTTGACCATGCGATCGGCGATCTGCGCGATGCCGGCCCGGGACAGCACCTCGCCCACCGGGTAGGGCCTGGGGTGCAGATCGCAGGCGAGGCGGACCAGTTCCTCGACCGTGACGTCCTCCATCAGACCGCCGGTCTGCAGCATCGCGCCGACGCGTCCCGCGGCGATGGCGCCCTGCGGGGTCGTGCCGAAGACCTGGACGGAACCGGAGTCGGCGGTGCGCAGGCCGAGCAGCAGATCCAGGGTGGAGGACTTTCCGGCGCCGTTGGGGCCGAGGAGCGCCACGGTCTCGCCGGGGTACAGGTCGAGGGTGAGTCCGTCGACTGCTCGTACCGCTCCGTACGCCTTGCTGACCCGGTCGAAGCGGACCACGGCGGTCTTCGCCCCGGTGGCCTCGGTGGCTGTCGTTGTCATGCGTCCAGCCTGGCCCGGAAGGGGGTACGTCCGGCAGGGCCGCGGGTCGTGGAAACGGGATGACAGATGTCATACCGCTCGCGTGACTCCGCTGTCGTGCCGGACGTCCACGGAACACGACGCCGCCCCCGACCGGGTGTCCGGACGGGGGCGGTTGCGTGGTGCGGTTCGCCGTGGTGGGGCGGCTATCCGTTGCCGCTCAGGCTGATCGTGGCGGTCCGCTCGGCGGGGGTCCTGCCGAGCAGCGCGGTCTGCATGGCATGCGCCACATCGTCCGCACTGAGCTGGTGCTTCTTGCCGTCACCCTTGGTGATCATGATGCCGTCGAAGACGCCGTCACAGAGTGTGTCGATGGCCTTCTTGTCGTAGTGCTCGACCAGTCGGCCCTTGACCGGCACCATCGTGAGGATCTGCGGCAGCGACTTCGCCGGACCGAACTGGATCTGCTTGGGGCCGGCCTTGATGGTGACCAGGCCGGACATCGCGGGCTTCGCGAAGTCCTTCATCGCCCGGTCCAGTTCGGCCTGGCTGATGGTGGGCTCCCGGGTGGTGACCGGCAGTTCGACGGTGGCCGGCTTGCCCGTCTGCACCTGTGCCCGGTACGCGTCGCGCACCGAGATCATCGACTGGTTGACGTCCAGCGCCTTGCCCGACTTGCCGGGTACGGCGACGGCCTTGCCCGGCTCGAACCTGATCGTGCCGTCGTTGGCCGAGCCGGAGACACCGGCCAGGTCCGTCAGCGCGACCCCGAGCTTCTCCTCGTCGACCGGGATCACCGGGTTGACGGCGCGCTTGCCG
The DNA here is from genome assembly GCF_042882185.1 of Streptomyces sp. NPDC058239. Classification (NCBI taxonomy): domain Bacteria; kingdom Bacillati; phylum Actinomycetota; class Actinomycetes; order Kitasatosporales; family Streptomycetaceae; genus Streptomyces; species Streptomyces sp. NPDC058239. The sequence continues at coordinate 28,409 of NZ_JBHVWS010000070.1, read as the reverse complement.
CCGAAGAGGGAACCGATGACGGAGACCGGGTTGTAGTCGCTGACCGCGGCGGAGCGCACGGTCTCCTGACTGTCCAGGCCGAGCCCGGCCTTGTCCGGTGCGAGCTCGGTCTTCTTGCCGTCCACGGAGAGCTGGAGGGGAGTCTCGGCGCGCTTGCCGAGGGCGGCGTCCAGCTTTGCGACGCCTTCCTCCTTCGTGCCGCCGCCGATGTCGACGCCGAGGACGGTGGTGCCCTTCGGGACGTCGGAGTGGTTCATCAGCAGTCCGGCGCCGTACGCGACACCGAGCAGACCGACGACGCCGGCACAGAGGAGGACCAGCTTGGAGCGGCCCTTCTTCTTCGCGGGCGCGGGCGCCGGGGCGGGGCGTGCGGCGGGGGCGGGCGCCGGGGCGGCGGGACCGCCGGGTCCTGCCGGTCCGGTGCCCATCGCGCCGTCCGGGATACGGGGCGTCAGATCGGGACGCCCGCCACCGGGGCCGCCCGCGCTCGGGAACGGGGACGGCGAGCGGTGTTCCGGCGGAACGACGGGGATGCCGCTGGTGAGCGTGTCACCGGAGACGTTGCCGCCGGGCCCGGCTGAGGCCGGGGCCGCGAACTGGGGCGTGAGCACCGCCGTGTCGTCGGACATCCGCGGGGGCATGCCACCGGGTGTACCGGGTGCGCCGGGATCCTGCGGGCCCGCGGGACCGCCGGAGCCTCGCGGAGCGCCGGGGCCCGGGCCGCCCGCCCCGTCGAGGTTCGGGGTGAGGGACGAGGTGCCGGTGACCGGGCCCGTGGTGGGTCCGGAGGGGCCCGGCGTACGCACCCCGAGGTTCGGCGTGGGGCGCGGGCCGGCTTCGGGGCCGCCGTGGCCGAACTTGTCGAGGACGCTGCCGGGGCGGGGGGCGTCCTGGTCGCCCGTGCGCTGCGGACCGTCCGAGAAGTACGGCAGGTCGGCACGGGGCGGGGTGGGCGCCTCGCCCGTGGGGCCGTCGGCGCCACCGGTCGCGCTGCCGCCGACGACCGAGGTGTTCGTGGGGGCCTTGCGCGGGGCGAACCAGTCGCTGCCGCTCTTCTCCCTGGCCGGCTTGTCGGCAGCCGGTTCCGCGGGCGCGGAACCGGCTCTCGCCTCGGCGCCCGGGTCGGCGTCGGACACACCCGACGCGCCGCCCGGCACGGGCGAGCCGGGGCGCGGAATGCTGCCCGTGCGCTCGGCCTCGGCCGTGTCGGCGTCGCTCATGGGCGTACGCATGACAACCGGCGGGATGGGACGCGAGCCCGGAATGTTGATCCGGATGCGCGTCGTCAGCGTCGTCTCGGTCCTCGGCTCCTCGGACTGAGGCGGGTCCGCAAGCTCCGGGGCCCCCTCCGGGGCGTCCTGCGAAGGGTGCAGCGACGGATACTGGCGGGATCCGTACGGCGGCGTCCCCGAGGGGTACGCGGCTCCCCCGCGCCCCTGGGGCCCGGAGGACGAACTGTCAGTTTCACGACTCAAAGCAGGTTCTCCCGATTGGCTCCGCCGCCCGTACTTCCCCCATGCCGCAGGCCAGGGGACGGCTCGGCGCGCGAACCACCATACTGGCCGCCGCCGACAGACACCCCGCGACCGGGGGAAACGACTGCGTGACCACCGGACGGACAAGGGGCATTACGGGATCGGACGTGGCACATTACTTGCCAGGTCGGCCGCTGTCGGCGCCCGGTTGAGGCGACCGCGACATCGTGGCACAGATCACAGCGATCGCCATCCCGCCCAGCATGAAAAGGGTGAGGCCCAGTTCATCGCCGAAGACATAGTCGCCTTCTGGTCGTCCACCGAGCATGAGAAGGACCGAAATCAGCCAGCCCGCCGCGGGCGCCAGGGCGCCGAGCTGGGTGCCGAAGACGCAGCTCCCGCCGTAGAACAGCCCGGCGCAGGCGAGCAGCGCGAGCAGCAACCCGCCGGGGAACCAGGCGGCTTGGACGAGCGCCCCCGCGATCCCGACGAGCACGCCGAGAACGGCGAGGCCCGCATAGGCGGCGATCCGCCCGGGGTTGAGGGGTGCGGCGAGACCGGTGGCCCGAACGTCCCCGGAGGGTGCGCCGGTGCGCGGTGCGCGCTGTTTGCCGCTCATTGTTCCGCCCCCGGCACTCCGGCGAACAGGTCGTCTTCGCGCGCCCCTTGAGGGGCCCCGGAGGCGCCATGTACCAACTCGTAGTACTCGGTGGTGAAGACGGGCTGGCCGAGGTCGTTGGAGAGGGCGAAGAAGGGACCGTCCACGGCGATCTGTGTGGCATGGGCCCGCATCGCCGCGCGTTTGGCCGCCGCATGGGCAAAACCGTCGATCTGCGCGGTGATCCTCGTGTCGTCGACCACACCCGGTACGTCGTCGATGGCGGCGATCCCCGGGAAGGCGTCCGGCACCGTGTCCCGCAGGCGCGCGAAGCCCTCTTCGGCGACCGAACGCGGCACCCGGTTCCAGTAGATCTTGGCGACGGTGTGCACCGCGCCTGCTCCGGTGCGGTACGCGGGATCGGCGGCGAGCTCCGCCGCGCGCATCGCGACGCGGTGCGCCTGGATGTGGTCGGGGTGCCCGTAGCCGCCGTCGGGGTCGTAGGTGACGAGGACCTGCGGGCGCACCGAGCGGATCACCTCCACGAGGTACTGGGCTGCGTCGTCCACGTCCGCGTCCCAGAAGGCGCCGGGGCGGTGATTCTGCTCGGCGCCCATCATTCCGGAGTCGCGGAAGCGTCCTGGGCCGCCGAGGAGCCGGTGGTCGGTGACCCCGAGCTCCTTCATCGCCGCGGCGAGTTCGCCCTGGCGATAGGGGCCCAGGGTGTCGTCCCGGTCTGCCGCGAGATGGGCGAGCGCGGGCGGAATGATCTCGCCCTCCTCGCCGAGCGTGCAGGTCACCAGGGTGACCTGGGCACCCTCGGCCGCATACCTGGCCATGGTGGCGCCGTTGTTGATCGACTCGTCGTCGGGGTGCGCGTGCACCAGGAGGAGACGCCGGGCGGGATGGTCCGTCATGGGGACCAGCCTACGAGCCGGGCGGGCCCTGGCCGACCGCGCCCGCGCCCGAGCCGCCGACGAGCCGGGTCTCAGAACTTGATGCTTCCGATCATGCCGGCCACATTCGTGGTCAGGTCCGCGATGGTGGGCGCAATGGACGAGCTGGCGAGATAGAAACCGAGCAGCGCGCAGACCACCGCATGTCCGCCCTTCAGTCCGGATTTCCGGATCAGCAGGAAGACGACGATCGCCAGCAGCACCACCGCCGAAATCGAGAGTGCCACGGCGGTTCACCTCCATCAGTACGGTCGGGACGGGCAGCACACATGGAGCCAGCAGGTTCTTACCCACCGAGCGCTACGGATCATAACTATCCGTGGCACCGCATTGATCGGGGCACAGCAGCACGAGGGGCGCACGACCGGGCGGTCGGGGACTAGGTTCGGGCCCATGACTTCGCAGAAGATCTCGTTTCCCCGTCAGCACGCCAGGACGATGCGTTTCACCCTCGGCGCTCCCCGTGCGTTCACCGTTTCACCCGACGGGGAGCGGGTGATCTTCCTGCGGTCGGGATCCGGCACGGACCGGTCGGGGCGGCTGTGGGTGCTGGATCTGCCTGCGGGCGGTACACCGAAGGAGCGCGTCGTCGCCGACCCCGGGACGCTGCTCGGCGGTTCGACGGAGCGGCTGTCGGCCCAGGAGCGGGCCCGGCGCGAGCGCAGCCGTGAGGGTTCATCGGGAATCGTCGGCTACGCGGTCGACGCGGCGGCCGAGTTGGCCGCTTTCGCGCTCTCCGGGAAGGTGTACGTCGCGGAGTTGCGCGCGGGCACGGCGCGTGCGCTGCCGGTGCCGGGCCCGGTGATCGACCCGAGGCCGTCCCCGGACGGGCGCCGCATCGCGTATGTGTCCAAGGGCGCGCTGCGCGTCGTGGGCGCCGAGGGCGACGGGGACCGGGCGCTCGCGGAGCCGGAGGGCGCGAACATCTCCTACGGCCTCGCGGAGTTCATCGCGGCCGAGGAGATGCAGCGCTCGCGGGGCTTCTGGTGGTCACCGGAGTCGGACCGGCTGCTGGTCGCCAGGGTCGACGACAGCCCCGTACAGCGGTGGTGGATCGCGGATCCCGCACACCCGGACCGCAGGCCGGCCGAGGTCGCCTACCCGGCGGCCGGGACGCCCAACGCCGAGGTGCGGCTCTTCGTGGTGGGCCTGGACGGCACCCGTACCGAAGTGGTCTGGGACCGGGCACGCCACCCGTATCTGGCACAGGTGCACTGGTCGTCGGCCGGGGCTCCGCTGCTGCTCGTGCAGGCCCGTGACCAGCAGAGCCAGCTCTTCCTCGCGGTGGACACAGAGACGGGTGCGACGCGGACGGTACATGTCGACGAAGACCCGGTCTGGCTGGAAATCTTCCCCGGTGTGCCCGCCTGGGCGCCGGACGGGCGGCTCGTGCGGATCGCGGACGAGGGCGGGGCGCGGGTGCTCGCGGTCGGCGACCGGCTGCTGACCGGGGCGCAGTTGCAACTCCAGGCGGTCCTGGACATCGGTGAGTCGGATGTCCTGGTCTCGGCGTCGGCGGGCGAGGAGGCCGCGGAGCCGGAGATCGGCGAGAGCCATGTGTACCGGGTCAATGAGCTGGGCGTCGAGCGGGTCTCCGAAGGGGCGGGGGTGCATTCGGCCGTCCGCGCGGGCGGCGTGACGGTGCTGGTCTCCCACTCGCTGGAGCGGCCGGGGGCCCGTGCCGACGTGCTCCGGGACGGCAAGCGGATCGCCACCGTCGCAAGCCATGCGGAAGAGCCGGTTCTGTCGGCGCGGGTGCACCTCACCGAGGGGGGCGCACGGCGGATTCCGTGCGCCGTGCTGCTCCCCGAGGGGTACAAAGAGTCGGACGGCGCGCTTCCGGTACTCATGGATCCGTACGGCGGCCCGCACGGCCGACGGGTGGTCGCCGCGCACAATCCGCATCTGACGTCGCAGTGGTTCGCCGATCAGGGCTTCGCGGTCGTCGTCGCGGACGGCCGGGGCGCACCGGGGCGTTCACCGGGCTGGGAGAAGGCTGTCAAGAACAACCTCGTCCTCACCGTGGACGACCAGATCGAGGCGCTGCACGCGCTCGCCGGGCGGTTCCCGCTGGACCTCGGCAAGGTGGCGATCCGGGGCTGGTCCTTCGGCGGCTACCTGGCGGCTCTGGCGGTGCTGCGACGGCCGGATGTCTTCCACGCGGCGGTGGTGGGCGCGCCGGTGACCGACCAGCGGCTGTACGACACCCATTACACCGAGCGTTATCTCGGCGACCCGGCGAAGCAGCCGGAGGTGTACGCGCACAACTCGGTGCTGACGGACGAGGGGCTCTCCGAGGCCGCGGACCAGGTCCGGCCGATGATGATCATCCATGGTCTGGCGGACGACAATGTGGTGGTCGCGCACTCGCTCAGGCTGTCGTCGGCGCTGCTCTCGGCGGGGCGCCCGCACGAGGTGCTGCCGCTCAGCGGGGTGACGCACATGACGCCGCAGGAGCAGGTGGCGGAGAATCTGCTGCTGCTCCAGGTGGACTTCCTGAAGCGGTCGTTGGGGCTGCGGGGGTGACCTGACCGGCGGCGCCCGGTGGTCGCTTCCGGCCGCGCCCGTCACCAGCCCGGCGGTGGCTGGGACGGGGGCGGCGGCCCGAAGACGCCGGGCGGCGGATAGCCGTACCCCTGCCCATAGCCCTGGTGGGGCCGGTCGGGAGCGTCGGCGGAGCCCCGCCGGGCCAGCACGATGAGCACCACCACGGCGACGACCACCTCGAAGAACCAGGTCACCACCGTGAGCTGGTCCTCGGCCGGCAGATCGCCGAAGTGGTCGAGCATCTTGTAGTGCACGGCGCGGGACACTCCCGCCACCCCGCCGGTCAGCAGCAGCCCGACGGCTATCAGGCCGAACGGCCGCGCGTGCACGGCACGGAAGAGCGCGCTCACCGCCGCGAACAGACACAGCAGCGCGATGACTGCGTCGCCCCAGCCGGGCGGCGGGTCGATCAGCCCCTGGAAGAGCCGGTCCCCGCCCACGTACCAGTCCGGGAAGATGTCGGGGAATCGCACCACCTGACGGATATCCCAGGCGATCACGACCACGCCCGAGGCGCCCAGCAGCAGAAAGGCGGTCACACCCGCGCCCCGGCCGGGCCGGTTCGGTGTGCGTTCGGAGAAGTCACGCGGCGGTCTGCGTCCCGCCCCCGCGGTGATGACGAGCGCGATGCCCGCCGCGAGGGCCGCGAAGGCACAGATCAGGGCGCGGGTACGGAGGTCGTCGGCGAAGCGGGCGCTCATCGCGGACTCACCGATGTTCCAGAGTCCGGGCAGCCGCATGGCGAGCGTCACCACGCCGGTGGCGACCAGTGCGGTGGCGGCCACCGTGGACCGCAGAGCCGCGAAGGCTGCGACGAGATACACCACGAGCAGCGCCACGTCGTTGGCCGATGTGGCGGGCACCGCGGAGAGCCGCACGTCGTAGTGACCGGCCCAGTACCGCACCAGATCCGCGGGCTCCTCGACCGCCCTGAAGTCCCGTACGAGCCAGCCGGCGACGATCACCGCGAGCAGGGCGCAGAGAACGGCGCCGGTGATCCTTGCCCCCCGTGTGAGTATCACGCGAGCGATACTCCACCGTCGTCGCTCGCCGGACAAGGGAGTTGTCCGGGCAGTGCGCGAATGGGCAACCGGCCGGGGGGACTTGACGTCCCCCCGGCCGGTTCACGGCACCCGCACGGCCGTACGCCGACCATGGTGGCGCGTTCGTATATCGGACGTGAGACGGCCAAGTTGCCCGCGCGTTAACGTGTCCGCGGTCAGCCGGCCCGGCTGCTCCCGGAAGGCGGCAGCCCGTCCTCCTTGCCCAAGGCACCCTGCCCGCCCGGCTCGTCCGCCTTCTCCTCGTCCGCCTTCTCCTCGTCCGCCTTCTTTTCGGTCCGGGCTTCCTCCACCACCGTCTCCCCCGGCGTCTCCAGCAGCCCCTCCGGCGGCACCACCTGCTTCTCCTCCGCGAAGTGACAGGCCGAATCGTGCCCGGCCGGTGTGTCCGCCATCCGGAAGACCGCAGGAACCGCCAGCAGCGGCACTTCCAGTTCGCACCGCTCCTGCGCCTTCCAGCAGCGGGTGCGGAACGGGCAGCCGGAGGGCGGGTTGGCGGGCGAGGGGACATCGCCGTGCAGGATGATCCGTTCCCGGTGCTCGCGGGCCATCGGGTCCGGCACCGGGACGGCGGACAGCAGCGCCTGGGTGTACGGATGCGTGGGGTGGTCGTAGATCTGCTCTTCGGTGCCGATCTCGACGATCCGGCCCAGATACATCACGCCCACCCGGTCGGAGATGTGCCGGACGATCGACAGGTCGTGCGCGATGAAGACGTAACTCAGCCCGAACTCCGCCTGGAGCCGGTCCAGCAGGTTGACGACCTGCGCCTGTACGGAGACGTCGAGGGCGGAGACGGGTTCGTCGGCGACGATGATCTCGGGGTTCAGGGCCAGCCCGCGGGCGATGCCGATGCGCTGGCGCTGGCCGCCGGAGAACTGGTGCGGATAGCGGTTGATGTACTCCGGGTTGAGCCCGACGACGTCCAGCAGATCCTGGACCTTTCTGCGCCGGTCGCCCTTCGGGGCCACCTCGGAGTGGATCTCGTACGGCTCCCCGATGATGTCGCCGACGGTCATCCGGGGGTTGAGCGAGGTGTACGGGTCCTGGAACACCATCTGGATGTTGCGGCGCACGGCCTTCAGGGCGCGCCCCGACAGTTTGGTGATGTCCTCGCCCTTGTACCTGATCGCACCGGCCGTCGGCTGTTCCAGATGCACCAGCATCCTGGCCACGGTCGACTTGCCGCAGCCCGACTCCCCCACGATGCCGAGCGTCTCGCCCGCCGCCAGGTCGAAGGAGACCCCGTCGACCGCCTTGACGGCGCCGGTCTGCTTCTTGATCAGGATGCCCTGGGTCAGCGGGTAGTGCTTGACCAGATCGCGGACTTCCAGAATGGGTTCGCCGCCCACGCGGGTGCTCCCCGGTTCAGCGCGCATCGAGCGTCTCCTTCCAGAAGTAGCAGGCGCTCTCTCGGTGCTGGGCCACCTCGAAGAGAGGCGGCACCTCACCTCGGCAGATCTCCTGAGCCATCGGGCAGCGCGGGTTGAAGGCGCAGCCGGGCGGGATGTGCAGCAGGTTGGGCGGCAGGCCCTTGATCGCGTACAGCTCCTGGCCCTTCTGGTCCAGGCGCGGGATCGACTGGAGGAGGCCCTTGGTGTACGGGTGGGCGGGGGCCTTGTAGATCTCGTGGACGGGGGCCGACTCGACGATCCGGCCCGCGTACATCACGGCGATGTAGTCGGCGACGTCCGCGACCACGCCCAGGTCGTGGGTGATCAGGATGAGTCCCATGTTGAGCTCGCGCTGGAGCTCGGCGAGCAGGTCCATCACCTGGGCCTGGACGGTCACATCGAGAGCGGTGGTGGGTTCGTCCGCGATGATCAGCGAAGGTTCCAGCGCCATCGCCATGGCGATCATGATGCGCTGGCGCATGCCGCCGGAGAACTGGTGCGGGTAGTTCCCGACGCGTTCCTTGGCGGCCGGGATGCGGACCCGGTCCATCAGCTCGACGGCCTTGAGCCTGGCGTCCTTGTGAGACATCCCGCGGTGGACGACGAACATCTCGCCGAGCTGCTCGCCCACGCTGAGCACGGGATTAAGGGAGGAGAGCGCGTCCTGGAAGATCATGGCCATCTCCTGGCCGCGGATCTTCCGGCGCTCCTCCTTCTTCATCTTCAGCAGATCACGGTCCTTGAAGAGGATCTCGCCGCCGCTGATCTTTCCCGGGGGCATGTCGAGAATGCCCATGATCGCCTGTGCGGTGACCGACTTGCCGGAGCCGGACTCGCCGAGGACGGCGAGCGTCTCACCCTCGGCCACCGAGTAGTTGACCCCGTTGACGGCTTTGGCCACCCCGTCGCGGGTGTGGAACTCCACGTGCAGATCGCGCACTTCGAGCAACATGGCAACGGCTCCTCAGCGCAGCTTGGGGTCGAGGGCGTCGCGCACCGCGTCGCCGAGCATGATGAACGCGAGCACGGTGATCGCCAGCGCTCCGGCGGGCCAGAGCAGCATGTGCGGGGCGTTGCGGATGTAGTTGGCCGCGGCGGAGATGTCGATGCCCCAGGAGACGGCAGGCGGTTTCAGGCCGACGCCGAGGAACGAGAGAGTCGCCTCCAGGGAGATGTACGTACCCAGGGCGATGGTCGCGACGACGATCACGGGGGCGACCGCGTTGGGCGCGATGTGGCGCAGCATCATCCGGGAGTTGGAGGCGCCGAGCGCGCGGGCCGCCTGCACGTAGTCGTTCTGCTTGGCGGTGATGACCGAGCCGCGTGCGATACGGGCGATCTGCGGCCAGCCCAGCAGCACGATGAAGCCGATCACCGGCCAGACGGTGGAGCTCGGCACCACGGAGAGGAAGACCAGGCCGCCGAGGACCACCGGAATGCCGAAGAAGATGTCGGTGATCCGGGAGAGGAACGAATCCGACAAGCCGCCGTAGAAGCCGGCAAGGCCGCCGAGGAGGCTTCCGAGCAGGGTGACGCCCAGGGTGGAGCAGACGCCTACGGTCACCGAGTTCCTGGCCCCGTAGACGGTCCGGGTGTAGACGTCGCAGCCCTGTCCGTCGAAGCCGAAGGGGTGGCCGGGCTGTGAGCCCTCCTGGGCCTTGCCCAGGTTGCAGTTGAGGGGGTCCTGGTCGGCGATCAGTGACGGCCAGATCGAGATGATCACCAGGAAGAGGATGATCAGGGCGGAGATGATGAAGACCGGGTTGCGGCGCAGGTCCCGCCAGGCGTCGGACCACAGACTGCGCGGCTTCTCGGCCGGGCCGGTGCCTTCGGGGCCGCCCGGTGTCTTTTCGAGGGTCGCACCCTCCTCCAGGGCGAGGTCCATCACACCTCCCGCTCCGGCCGACGAGATCGCCTCGTCCGGTGTCTGCTCAGGCATAGCGGATCCTCGGGTCGAGTACGGCGTACAGCAGGTCGACGATCAGGTTCGCCGCCAGGAAGACGAGGACCAGAATGGTGACGAACCCGACGACCGTCTGGGAGTTCTGGCGCAGGATGCCCTGGTAGAGCTGATAGCCGACGCCGTGGATGTTGAAGATCCGCTCCGTGACGATCGCCCCGCCCATCAGGGCGCCCACGTCCGTACCGATGAAGGTGACGACGGGGATCAGGGAGTTGCGCAGCAGATGCCGGATGATCACGCGGCGCCTGGGCAGGCCCTTGGCGACGGCGGTACGGACATAGTCGGCGCGGGCGTTCTCGGCGATCGAGGTCCTGGTGAGCCGGGTGACGTACGCCAGGGAGACGGAGGCGACGACGAGCCCCGGGATGATGAGTTCGTCGAGCGGCGCCTCCGAGGAGACGGACGGATGGATGATCCCCCACTTCACGCCGAGGAGGAGCTGGAGAAGCAGACCGGTGACGAAGGTCGGGATGGAGATGACGACCAGGGTCAGGATCAGCACGGTGGTGTCGATGGGGCGGCCGCGGCGCAGACCGGTGACGACGCCGAGGCTGATGCCGATGACGATCTCGAACAAGAGCGCCACGATGGTGAGCCGGATGGTGATGGGGAAGGCGGTCGCCATCAGATCGGTGACCTTCTGCCCGTTGAACGCGGTGCCGAAGTCGCCGGTGAAGACGTTGCCCATGTAGGTCAGGTATTGCTGCCAGACGGGCTTGTCGAGGCCGAATTCCGAGCGGAGTTGGGCTGCGGTCGCCGGATCGCACTGGCGTTCGCCGCAGAGGCCCGCGATGGGGTCACCCATCACGTTCACCATGAGGAAGATCAACAGCGTGGTGCCGAAGAAGACCGGGATCATCTGCAGCAGCCGCCGGATCACATAACGTCCCATGAAGGGCTCCGGGGGTCGCGGGGGGGGGCAGAGGCGCGGGGCTGGGGAGTGACGCGTCGACGGGATGCGGAAGCCGGGCGGCCGGTGCCAGGAAGCGCACCGGCCACCCGGCCTCAACGGGTCACTTGACCGTGATCTGCTCGTACACCGGGACGCTGAACTGGTTCAGCGACACATTGGTGATCCGGTCCGAGTAACCGGCGCTGCCGTTCTGGTACCAGAGCGGGATCACGGGCATCTGCGCGACCAGGACCCTCTCCGCGTCCTGGAAGGTCGAGACGGCCTTGGCCTTGTCGGACTCGGCGTTGGCCTTGTCGACGAGGCCGTCGAACTGCTTGTTGCTCCACTTGCCGTCGTTGGACGAGGCATCGGTGTAGTACACCGGCTGCAGGAAGTTCTGGATGAGCGGGTAGTCCATCTGCCAGCCGGCCCGCCAGGCGCCGGTCAGCTTCTGCTGGGAGACCTGGCTGCGGAAGTCCGCGAAGGTGCCGACCGGGGCGCCGACACAGGCCTTGTTGTTGCCCATCACCTTGTTGATGCTGTTGCAGACGGCATCGACCCACTCCTTGTGGGAGCCGGTGTCCGCGTTGTACGAGATCTTGAGCTGGCCGCCGGGGATGCCGCCGCCCTCCTGGATCAGCTTCTTGGCGTTCGCCGCGTTGTATTCGCAGGGCGCGCCGCACAGCCCCTTCTTGAATCCGCCGTCCACACCGAGGACCGGGGAGGTCCAGTCGGAGGCGGGGGTGCGGGTCTTCTGGAAGATCTGACTGGTGATCTGATCGCGGTTGATCGCCATCGACAGGCCCTGGCGGACCTTGATGCCGCCGGGGGTGTCCCACTTCTTGTCGTAGAAGGGGAAGGCGAGCGTCTGGATGATGCCGGCCGGGGTGTTGATGTACCGGCCGCCGAGGTCCGCCTTGACGTTCTTCAGCTGCGAGGCGGGCACATCGTCGACGAGGTCGAGGTTGCCCGCCGTCAGATCGGTGTAGGCGGTGTTGTTGTCCGTATAGACCTTGAGGTCGATGCCGCCGTTCTGCGCCTTGTCGACCCCGGGGTACTTGTCCCACTTGCGCAGGTTCATCGACGAGCCCTTGGTGTACTTGTCGATGGCGTACGGGCCGTTGCCGATCGGCTTGGACACCCAGGCGGCGTGGTCGGTGAAGAAGGCCCTGGGCAGCGGGGCGAAGGCCGGGTAGCCGAGGGTGTCGGGCCAGAGGGAGAACTTCTGCATCAGCTTGACCGTGAAGGTCTTGTCGTCGACGAGCTTGAGGCCGGAGAGCGTATTCGCCCTGGAGCTGCCCGACTCGGGGTGGACCTTGCTGTATCCGTCGATGTAACCGAAGAAATAGGCGTTCTTCTGATTGTTCTTCAGCAGGGCCCCGTAGTTCCAGGCGTCCACGAACGACTTCGCGGTGATCTTCTCTCCGTTGCTGAAGGTCCAGCCGTCCTTCACGGTGATCGTGAAGTTCTGGTTGTCCTTGGTTTCGATCTTCTCGGCGAGCATGTTGGTGGCCGCGCCGGTCTTCGGGTCGTACCTCTTGAGTCCCCGGAAGATCATGTCGAGGACCTTGCCGCCCTGCACCTCATTGGTATTCGCGGGCTCCAGCGGGTTCTGCGGGTCACCCCAGGAGGAGCTCACGATTCCGTCGGCACCACCGCCACCACCGCTGCTGCCCCCTCCGCCACATGCCGTCGCCGCCAGGGCGACGGCCACCGCACATGCGGCCCACTTGGCCTGTGTGGCTCCGCGCATGGAGTGCCTCCTCGTTGTGCTCCGTCTCACTTAGGGTCAAATATCACCGCATAATGAATCTTGCGCATATTTACTCCACCCATTCGGGCGCAGCGGAGCCGCCTCGAGTGGCGCTGGAGGGTCGGGTTCGCACAGACCGGCCACGAGCCGCCGCGTTCGACTCCATGGCCGGCGACCTGACGGCCTCCCGGCTCACCGACACCCTCGCAGCGGCCGGGCCGAGGGCTCTGACCGCGATCGGCTCCTCGCGGATCGAAGCGCGGGCACATGCCTGGAGGTTGGCCGGCCTCCGGACGCCGCGGGCCTCCTGATCGTTCACCCGGACGGGGTGCTGAATACTGCCCACGTCGGCAAGCAGGATGCCGCTGCGACCCGGAAGAGGAGAGTCATGCCCGAAAGGGGGCGTGACCGGTCAGTCCGCGGCGATCAACAGGTCCCCGTCGTCGTCCCGCCAACCGATGCTTGTCGCCCCGTCGGCGACGTCGAGGACGTCGAGCTTCACGAAGTGGTCGGAATCGTCCGGCACCGTCATGGCCGGCAGCCGCAGGGTGTGCAGCAGACGTCCGGCGTCCGCGTCGAGGACGAGCAGGTCGGCGCGGATCCGGCGACCGACGTCCGCCCCGGTGAGGAACGGCTGGCGCACGACGTAGACCCGGCCGTCGGCGATCTTGCCGAAGCCGTACTCCCGGCCGGACGGTGCCTTGAGCCGCCAGGCGAGGTGACCGTCCGTCGTGTCGAAGGCATGCAGAACCGTGATGTGGTCCTCGGTCCCGCCGTCGGCGTCGGTGCCGACCAGCACGGTGCCGTCTCCCGCACCTGCCGGATTCCACGAGTCGGTGGCCAGTTCGCCGCGCGCAGTGGCCCCTTCGCGGTTCACGTCGAGCAGTTGGACGTACGTCCGGCCGTCCGGGCCCGGCGCCGGGGCGACCAGCGTGTGTGCGTCGCCCCTGACCACCTGCTCGGGATCCTGGGTGCGCCGCTGCCAGAGAAGCTCGCCGGTGCGGTTGTCGACGCCGAGCAGAAGGCTGTACTCGTCCTTGGTGACGCCCGACACGTTGCACATCACATGGACCGCGCTGACGTGATCCGGCAGGGCGTACACGGTGTGGACGAGGACCTCGGGGCAGTTCCCGGGCGTCTTCACCGTCCACAGGCTCCGGCCGTCGCGCTCGTCGAAGGCACGCACGGCGCCGGTTGCCTCGGTGACGGCCTGGCCGCCGGTGAGGCTCACGCCGCGAAAGCCGTCGTCGTGCGGGATCTTCTCGTGCCACAGCGGTTTGCCCGTCCGCAGGTCGATGCCGACGAGCTTCCCGTCGTCGAACCCCGCCACCACCGTGCGTGCCGACACTTCGAACGACCACATGGTGCCGCCCGAGTCCCGGCGCTCATAACGCCAGTACTCCTTGCCCGTCCGCAGGTTCACCGCCTTCACACCGGGGCCCGTCCACTCCAGGGACATCCCGTGCACCAAAGTCACGTCGACACCCGCCGAACGGCGTATGACGTGCTCGGGCGCGACCGGGGATCCGGCAGCGAACACGGCGGGGAAAGGACCCTGCGCGCCGGTGACCCGATCGCGCTCCGCGTACCAGTCGTACAGCCAAGCGAGCGTGAGACAGACGACGACGAGCGCCATGAACCACCGCAGCCGGCGGCTCGCCACGGCATCGGGTTCTCCCAGCAGATCCATCTGTCTGTCCGTACCAATCACAACAACCCCACAGGCCGAACCCCTGACCCCGGCGACCCGGCGGCTGACGGATATTGCACCAACCACCCGTCCCCCAGCAAGGAACTCACAGGATCACCCACCGTCGTCTCACCACAGGGAACGACGTTCCGTCCCGGAGATGGTGGTTGTCATTTGGGCAGCAGGTCGACTCGGGAGTGATGAGGTCAGAGGCACCCCTGCCGCGAACCGCGAGGGCGCCGGACGCCGAGCCGCATAAGGACTGCGGCGATAACGACCGCGCATCGAACTGGCATCGACCGCGCACCCCCTTGACTGGATGTACGAATTCCGAGACAACGGTGCCCGGATAACGAACTCATTGCCGGATTCATCCAGAAAAGGAGCAAACGCACCCTCGGGATAATCAAACGGAAGCAAAGACACCCCCCTTTGAAGGTCATGAACTGGTCAATTTCCCAAAGAGCGCCTCAAGGGGGGCGGACATTCATTGACCCTGCATGAATTGCGTTGAAAAAGTCCGGGTAGCCCGTAGGTGTGCCTGCGGAGTCCTTCGACCCTCCGGGCCAGGAGCACCATGACGATTCCAACCTCGAACGCAGCCATGCCCATTGAGGACACGGATGCGAAGACGCCGCAGGCGCCGGACCCTTCGGCGCTCAAGGGCGGCGACGGCCGTTCGCCGGGAAAGCTTGCCTGGCGGCGCTTCAGGCGCGACCGCACCGGCATGATTTCGGCCTATGTGGTCATTTTCTTCTTCCTGGTGGCCATCTGCGCGCCACTGATCTCCAAGGTGTACGGCAAGGATCCGTATACGACCTACGGCCAGGACCAAGAGGGCCTGCTCAACGACTTCGGCTTTCCGATCAAGCCCAATGGCGGGATCAGCGGCGACTTCTGGTTCGGCATCGAGCCGCAGCTCGGCCGTGACCTCTTCACCTTCCTCGTCTACGGCATCCGCAACTCGCTGTTCATCGCCGGCGTGACGACGCTCCTGGTGACCGTCCTCGGCATCGTGATCGGTGTGACCGCCGGTTACCTCGGCGGGAAGACGGACTATTTCATCGGCCGGATCATCGACATCCTGCTGGCGTTCCCCTCGACGCTGTTCTTCATCGCGTTCTGGCCGGTACTCATCTCGATCCTGGTCTCGCCGGAGGAATCCACCCCGATCTGGCTGACCGTCACCAGCCTCATCCTGGTGATGACGGCGTTCGGCTGGGCGTCCATCGCGCGACTGCTGCGCGGCGAGGTACTCGCCCTGCGTGAGCGGGAGTTCGTCGAGGCGGCCAAGGTGACCGGTGCCTCGCCCGCCCGGATCATCTTCAAGGAACTGCTGCCCAACCTGTGGACGCCGATCCTCATCCAGGCGACCCTCGCTCTTCCCATGTTCGTGACCGCCGAAGCCGGACTCGCCTTCCTGGGGGTCGGACTGACCGCGAAGACGCCCGACTGGGGCGTGATGCTTCAACGCGGTGCCGACGTCTATCAGGACGACATCACCTTCATGCTCTTCCCGGGCGTGTCGATGGTGGTCTTCGTTCTCGCATTCAATCTCCTCGGCGACTCGGTCCGCGACGCTCTCGACCCGAAGACCAAGCGCTGACAGTTCCGCCCCGGACCGGAGCGACGGGGCTCCGCCGGATCATTCGTCCCTCTTCATCGACCAGGGCAGGTTGCCATGTCTCTCTCCCGCAGAAACTTCGTCATCGCCACATCCGTCGCGGCGGGCGGCTCCCTCGTTCTCTCCGCGTGCAGCAGTGGTGACGCGGGCGGAGGCGGCAGCAAGGGCACGCCGCACGCAGGCGCCACCGAGTACACCGGTGCCTCCGTCAAGATCGGCACCAAGGAGGACTCGGTCGGCCCCGCTCCGGAGATTCCCGGCGCCAAGAAGGGCGGGACGATCTACGGCGTCTCCGAGGACGACTTCTCGCACCTCGACCCGCAGCGCATCTACTTCGCGTTCAACTCCACCGCGGCGCTCATGTTCGCGCGCGGCCTCACCGGCTACAAGATCGACCTGAAGGGTGCCCTGACCCTCGTCGGCGACCTCGCCACCGACGTCGGCACCGCGTCCGCCGACAACAAGACCTGGACCTTCACGCTGAAGGACGGGCTCAAGTGGGAGGACGGCAGCGAGCTGACCGTCGACGACGTCCGCCACGGCATCGAGCGCGCCTGGGCGCCGTTCATCACCGAGGGCGCCGCCTACGTCCAGCAGGCGCTCACCGGCAAGGGTGACTGGCGCAAGGGCTACGAGGGTCCGTACGGCGGCAAGCACCTGGACTCGATCGTCACCGACAAGGCGAAGAAGACGATCACCTTCAAGCTGGCGGAAGCCCGCCCGGACTTCAACTTCACGCTGGCCATGAGCTCCTACGCGGCCACCCCGGTGAAGCTGGACACCAAGGAGAAGTACGACAAGCAGCCCGTCTCCTGCGGTCCGTACATCGTCAAGCACCGCTCCATCGACAAGTCGATGACGCTGACGCGCAACAAGCACTGGGACCCGGCCACCGACTCGATCCGCAACGCCTACCCGGACAGCTTCGAATTCGAGTTCGGCCCCACCTCGCTGGAGTCCGCCGACCGCTTCATCGCGGACCAGGGCAAGGACCAGCAGATGGTCTCCATCTACAAGTCCGTGCCTGCTGAGCGCATGCAGAAGGTGCTCACCGACCCGGCGCTGAAGAAGCGCACGTTCAACGGCCTGCTCACCGGCACGTACTACTACGCCATCAACTGCAAGCGCATCACGGACGTCGAGGTGCGCAAGGCGCTCAACACCGCCTGGCCGCTTGAGCAGATCCGCAAGATCTACGGCGGGCCGTCGGCGGGCGACTACGCGAGCACCATCCTCAGCCCCGACATCCTGGGCCGCCAGGAGTTCGACCTCTACGGCAAGCTGAAGGCCCCCCAGGGAGACGCGGCAGCGGCCAAGGCGATCCTCAAGAAGGCCGGCAAGCTCGGCCAGAAGGTCGTCTACAGCTACCCGCAGAGCCCCACCTACGACAAGACGGCCGTCGTCATCGAGAACGCGCTGAAGAAGGCCGGCTTCACGCCGGTCATCAAGGCCGTCGACTCGACCTCGTACTACGACCAGATCCAGCAGGTCGACAACAGCTTCGACGTCATGTGGTTCGGCTGGTCGCCCGACTGGCCGACGGCGTACACGATGATCCAGCCGCTCTTCGACAGCGCCTCCGTCGGCAACGGCCAGAACAACGTCTCCCAGGTGAAGGTCGACTGGATCGACGCCGCCATCAAGGAGAACGTCGTCATCAGCGACCAGAAGAAGGCCGGTGAGGCCTGGACGGCGCTGGACAAGCGGATCATGGACGAGGTCGCCCCGATCATCCCCGAGACCTTCCAGCGTCGCTTCTACCTGTACGGCTCCAAGGTCGGCGGCGCCATGATGGACCCGCTGTTCTCCGCGACGCTGCTCTACAAGACGTACGTCAAGGCCTGACGAACGGCCCCCGCGGGGCGCGGGCGGCTCTCCACCGGAGAGCCGCCCGTGCCCCTCCTCCCCCTCGGCATCCGTCAGGAAAACCCACTGCCATGCTGCGCTTTCTTCTCCGCCGTGTCGTCGGCGCCGCGGTCATCCTGCTGATCATCAGCGCCCTAGTCTTCGTTCTCTTCTACACCGCCCCGCGCGACCCCGCCCGGGTAGCCTGCGGCAAGGTCTGCACCCCCGAGACACTCGCGCTGGTACGTCACAACCTGGGGATCGCCGACCCGATACCGGTGCAGTACTGGCATTGGCTGCAGGGAATCTTCGTCGGCCGCGAGTACCAGTCGTACGGACACTGCCCCGCCCCCTGCCTGGGGTACTCGTTCATCAACCGCGAGCCGGTCTTCGGCACCATCGTCGACCGCTTCCCGACCACCCTCTCGCTCTCCGTGGGCAGCGCGTTCGTCTTCGTCATCTTCGGCGTCGGCACCGGCATGCTCGCCGCCGTCAAGCAGGGCAAGCTGCTCGACAAGGTCGCGTCCTCCGCGTCGCTCGTCGCCTCCTCGCTGCAGATCTACATCGTCGGTGTGGTCGCCATGTACTTCCTCACCGACCAGCTGCACCTGCTGGACCGGCCGAGCTACACGCCGTTGACCGAGAATCCCGGTGCGTGGTTCTCCGGCCTCCTGCTGCCCTGGCTGGTCCTCTCCGTCATCTTCACGGCCAACTACACCCGTATGGCCCGGTCCCAGCTGGTGGAGTCACTGAGCGAGGACTACGTACGGACGGCGCGGGCCAAGGGCCTGTCCCGGCGGACCGTCTTCTTCCGGTTCGCCTGGCGCGGGGCCATGGGCCCGATCGTCACCATCTTCGGCCTCGACCTGGGCGTCCTCCTCGGCGGCGCGATCATCACCGAGAAGACCTTCAGCCTCCAGGGCATCGGGGCGCTCTCGGTCAAGGCCGTCTCCACCAACGACCTGCCGACACTGCTCGGCGTGATGATGGTGGCCGCCACCGCGATCGTGATCCTCAACATCGTCGTCGACGCCGTCTACGCCCTCATCGACCCACGCGTCCGCCTCGCCTAGGGAGAGATCCAGTGAGCACCCCCTTCCTCTCCGTACGCGATCTGCGCGTGCACTTCTCCACCGAAGACGGCATGGTCAAGGCCGTCGACGGGCTGTCCTTCGATGTGGAGAAGGGCAAGACCCTCGGCATCGTCGGTGAGTCCGGCTCCGGCAAGTCCGTCACCAACCTGACGATCCTCGGCCTGCACCACCCCGACCACACCGAGATCGAGGGCGAGATCCTGCTCGACGGCCAGGATCTGCTGGCCGCCTCGGAGCGGGAGCTGGAGCGGCTGCGCGGCAACAAGATGGCCATGATCTTCCAGGACTCCCTGGCCTCACTCTCGCCGTACCACACCATCGGCAAGCAGATCGGCGAGACGTTCCGCAAGCACACCGGTGCCTCCAAGCGGGACGCCCGGGCCCGGGCTGTCGAGATGCTCACCAAAGTGGGCATTCCCCAGCCCGATCTGCGGGTGGACGACTACCCACACCAGTTCTCCGGTGGTATGCGCCAGCGCGCGATGATCGCCATGGCGCTGGTCTGCAACCCGGCGTTGCTGATCGCGGACGAACCGACAACCGCACTGGACGTCACCGTGCAGGCCCAGATCATGGACTTGCTCAAGGACCTCCAGCAGGAGACCGGCACCTCGATCATCTTCATCACCCACGACCTCGGTGTCATCGCCGACATCGCGGACGACGTGCTGGTGATGTACGGCGGGCGCTGTGTCGAGCGCGGCACCAAGAAGGAGGTGCTGCGGACACCCCAGCACCCGTACACCTGGGGCCTGCTGGGGTCCATGCCGAGCCTCGAAGGGCCGGTCGACGTACCGCTGTCGCCGATCCCCGGCTCGCCGCCGAGCCTCCTCAACCCGCCGACCGGCTGCCGCTTCCACCCACGGTGCACGTTCACCGAGCAGGTCGGCGGCAAGCGCTGTGCGACCGATCAGCCGCCGCTGGAGCTGGTGGCCGGGCGCGGGGCCGCCTGTCACCTCACCGCGGAGCAGCGCACCGAGTTCTTCGCCGACTTCGCCGGCACCCGGCCCAACTGACGTACAAGAGACGGGACTTCCCTACGATGAGCAGCACAGATCCCCTCCTGGACGTCTCCGGACTCACCAAGCACTTCCCGATCAAGGGCGGCTTTCCGATTCGGCGGACGGTCGGCGCGGTCCAGGCCGTCGACGGGCTGGACTTCACCGTCGGCGAGGGCGAGAGCCTGGGCCTGGTCGGCGAGTCCGGCTGCGGCAAGTCGACCACGGGCCGGCTGATCACCCGGCTCCTGGAGCCGACGGCCGGCACGATCTCCTACCGCGGGCAGGACATCACCCACGCCTCGCGCAAGCAGCTGGCCCCGGTCCGCTCCGAGATCCAGATGATCTTTCAGGACCCGTACGCCTCGCTGAATCCGCGCCAGACCGTCGGCAAGATCATCACCGCGCCGATGGAGATCAACGACATCAACCCGGCGGGCGGCCGCGAGGCGCGTGTACGGGAGCTGCTGGAAATCGTCGGACTCAACCCGGAGCACTACAACCGCTTCCCGCACGAGTTCTCCGGCGGCCAGCGCCAGCGCATCGGCGTGGCCCGCGCGCTCGCCCTGGAACCGAAGCTGATCGTGGCCGACGAGCCGGTCTCGGCGCTGGACGTGTCGATCCAGGCCCAGGTGGTGAACCTGCTGCAGAAGCTGCAGAAGGAACTCGGTATCGCGTTCCTGTTCATCGCCCACGACCTGGCCGTCGTACGCCACTTCTCGCAGCGCGTGGCGGTGATGTATCTCGGCAAGATCGTGGAGATCGCCGATCGCGATGACCTGTACGGCAACCCGCGTCACCCGTACACCAAGGCGCTGCTCTCCGCCGTGCCCGAGGCAACCGCCGACGACACACCGGCCCGTGAGCGCATCCGCCTCGTCGGCGATGTGCCGTCCCCGGTCAACCCGCCGTCGGGCTGCCGCTTCCGTACCCGTTGCTGGAAAGCGACGGACAAGTGTGCGAGCGAGGCACCGCCGCTGGTGCGGGTCGAAGGCAACCGGGAAGGCCATCTGACGGCCTGCCACTACCCCGAGGACTCCCAGTCCGTCTCGTCCGTTCCGAAGGCCCGTGACGCCTCGTCCGGACCGAAGCTCAACAAGAACAAGACTGCCGAAGACCCCAAGGCCGGGGCCTGACACCCCTGCCCCGGCCCCGGGGCGCCTCACGGACACGGACCCGATCGGTCCTCGGACGCGAGGCTCCCCGGTCCCGAGGAACCGAGCACGTGAGCCCCTTGACCCGAGCCACCTGCACGCCCGGTTCCGGGAAAAGGAAGAAGCGCCCGGAACCGATCGGTTCCGGGCGCTTCCGCGTCGTTCGGGCCGTACTACGAAGCCGCGCCGACGACGTCCTTCTCCTCGGCGAAGTGGCACGCCGATTCGTGCGCAGCCGGGGAGTCCACGGACTTGAAGTGCTCGGGGATCGCCAGCAGCGGCGTCTCCGTGGCGCACTTGTCCTGGGCCTTCCAGCACCGCGTACGGAAGCGGCAGCCCGACGGCGGGTTCGCCGGCGACGGGACGTCACCGGTGAGGATGATCCGCTCGCCGCGCTCGCGGGCCTCCGGGTCCGGGACCGGGACCGCCGACAGCAGCGCCTGGGTGTAGGGGTGCGTCGGGTGGTCGTAGATCTGCGCGTCCGTACCGATCTCGGCCATCTTGCCGAGGTACATCACGCCGACCCGGTCGGAGATGTGCCGGACGATGGACAGGTCGTGCGCGATGAAGAGATAGGAGAGGTTGAACTCGTCCTGGAGCTTCTCCATCAGGTTGATGACCTGCGCCTGCACCGACACGTCGAGCGCGGAGACCGGCTCGTCGCAGATGATGATCTCCGGGTTGAGCGCGAGGCCTCGGGCGATGCCGATGCGCTGGCGCTGGCCGCCGGAGAACTGGTGCGGATAGCGGTTGATGTACTCCGGGTTGAGACCGACGACGTCCAGCAGCTCCTGGACCTTGCGGCGCCGGTCCCCCTTCGGGGCCACCTCCGGATGGATGTCGAAGGGCTCGCCGATGATGTCGCCGACCGTCATACGCGGGTTCAGCGAGGTGTACGGGTCCTGGAACACCATCTGGATGTTCCGGCGCACCGCCTTCAGCGCGCGCCCGGACAGCCTGGTGATGTCCTGGCCCTTGTAGAAGACCTCGCCGGACGTGGCCGTCTCCAGCGCCATCAGCAGCCGCGCGACCGTGGACTTCCCACAGCCGGACTCGCCGACGATGCCGAGCGTCTCGCCCTGGTAGAGGTCGAAGGAGACCCCGTCCACGGCCTTGACGGCGCCGATCTGACGCTTGAAGAGGATGCCCTGGCTCAGCGGGAAGTGCTTGACCAGATTGCGCACCTGGAGGATCGGCTCACCGCGTTCCACCGGGGCCTCGATCGCCGCGACCGCCGCCGTCTCGTCGACGGCGTCGACGGTCACGACGTCGGTGACGTTAGGGGTGCTGTCCAACGATCCGTCCGTCTTGTCGAGCTCAGCCATGGATCGTCTCCTTCCAGAAGTGGCAGGCGCTGCCGCGGCCGGGCAGCTCGCTGCCGTCCTGCTCGGAGACCGGCACCAGAGCCGGAATCTCCGTGCGGCAGATGTCCTCCGCCCTGGGGCACCTCGGGTTGAAGGCGCAGCCGGACGGAATCTTGAGCAGGTTGGGCGGCAGACCCTTGATCGCGTAGAGCTCGTGGCCCTTCTGGTCAAGGCGCGGGATCGAGTCGAGCAGACCGCGGGTGTACGGGTGCGCGGGCCGCTTGTAGAGCTCGTGCACCGGCGCGGTCTCGACGATCCGGCCCGCGTACATGACCGCGATCTTGTCCGCGACGTCGGCGACGACGCCGAGGTCGTGGGTGATCAGGATCAGGCCCATGTTGAACTCGGTCTGCAGCTCCTTGAGCAGGTCCATGACCTGGGCCTGGACCGTCACGTCGAGCGCGGTGGTCGGCTCGTCCGCGATGATCAGGTCCGGTTCCAGGGCCATCGCCATGGCGATCATGATGCGCTGGCGCATACCGCCGGAGAACTGGTGCGGGTAGTCGTTGACCCGCTGCTTGGCCGCGGGGATCTTGACCCGCTCCATCAGCTCGATGGCCTTGGCCTTCGCCTGCTTCTTGGAGAGTCCCTGGTGGACACGGAACATCTCGCCGAGCTGGTAGCCGACCGAGAGCACGGGGTTGAGCGAGGAGAGCGCGTCCTGGAAGATCATCGCGATCTTCTGGCCGCGGATCTTCCGCCGCTCCTCGTAGCTCATGGTGAGCATGTCCTGTCCGCGGTACAGGATCTGGCCCTGCGGGATCTTGCCGGGCGGCATGTCGAGAATGCCCATGATCGCCTGAGCGGTCACGGACTTGCCGGAACCGGACTCGCCGAGCACGGCCAGGGTCTCGCCCGAGTCGACCCTGTAGTTCACACCGTTGACGGCCTTGGCGACTCCGTCACGGGTGTGGAACTCCACGTGCAGGTCGCGCACTTCGAGGAGCGGGCTGTCGTCCGACCCCCCGGCACGGGGCGCCGGGATGTCTGCTGTCTTGTCCATGATGGTCACGTCGTACGCCCTCCTCAGCGCAGCTTCGGGTCGAGTGCGTCGCGCACCGCGTCGCCGAGCATGATGAACGCGAAGACCGTGAGGCTGAGCATTCCTGCCGGGAACAGCAGAGCATGCGGGTTGTCCCGGATGGCCTTGCTGCCCTCGGCGATGTCGATGCCCCACGAGATCGTCGGGTCCGCGAGCCCGAGACCGAGGAACGAGAGCGTCGCCTCGGCCGAGATGTATCCGCCCAGCGCGATGGTGGCCACGACGATCGTCGGGGCGAGCGCGTTCGGCAGGACGTGCCGGAAGAGGATCCGCGAGGTGCCGGCGCCGAGCGCGCGGGCCGCCGTCACGTAGTCGGCCTGCTTCGCTGTGATCACGGAGGACCGCATCACACGGCAGATCGAGGTCCAGCCCAGGAAGGCGAGGGCCAGGATCACCACGTACACCTTGCGCTCGGTGAAGGCGTTCAGGACGACCATGGCGCCGAGCAGGAAGGGAATACCGAAGAAGATGTCGGTGATCCGGGATATGACGGAGTCGAGCCAGCCGCCGAAGTATCCGGCGAGCATGCCGAGCAGGCCACCGACCAGGGTGACCGCCGCGGTGACGCCGACGCCGACCAGGATCGAGGCGCGGGTGCCGTAGATGACACGCGCGTAGATGGAGCGCCCCTGACCGTCGTAGCCGAACCAGTCGGGCTGGAAGAGATGCCCCAGCTCCGGCTTGGTCAGGAAGTGGTTGGTCAGATCGCCGTCGCGCGGATCGACGCTGGTGAACATCCCCGGGAACGCGGCGATGACCAGCAGGAGCAGCAGCAGGATCGAGGAGATCCAGAACATCGGGCGGTGACGCAGGTCGAACCAGGCGTCGCCCCAGAGGCTGCGCGGCTTGCCCTGCTCCTTGTGGCCGTCTGCGGCCGGCGGAGCCACGGCGTCGACCGCCGCTTCGGTCTGGGTCTTGGTCACGTCAGGCATACCGGATCCTCGGGTCCAGGACCGCGTACAGCAGGTCGACGATCAGGTTGATCACAAGGATGACGAGGACGAAGACCGTGACAACGCCCACGATCGTCGAACCCTCACGCTGCTGCAGCGCCTTGAAGAGCAGGTTTCCGACACCCTGGACATTGAAGATGCCCTCGGTCACGACCGCGCCGCCGATGAAGCCGCCGACGTCCGTACCGAGGAAGGTGACGACCGGGATCAGCGAGTTGCGCAGCAGGTGGACACCGACGATTCGGCGACGCGGCAGGCCCTTGGCCATCGCCGTGCGCATGTAGTCGGCGCGCAGGTTCTCCGCGAAGGTCGTACGCGTCAGCCGTGCCACGTACGCCATGGAGAGCATGGCGAGCACGAAGCCCGGCAGGAACAACTGCGAATAGTTCGTGGAGTCCTGGACGTTCGGAGCCACCCAGCCGAGCTGGTCCGCGAGGACGAAGCGGGCGAGGTAGCCGAGCACGAACACCGGGATCGAGATGACGACCAGGGTGAAGATCAGTACGCCGGTGTCGGCGGCCTTGCCGGCCCGCAGACCCGCCCAGGCACCGAGCCCGATGCCGACGACGATCTCGATGAGCATCGCCACGCCGGTCAGCCGGAGCGTCACCGGGAACGACTCGGACATCTCGTCGATGACCTCGCGGCCACCGAAGGTCTTCCCGAAGTCGCCCTGGAAGAGGTTGCCCATGTAGTCGATGTACTGCTTCCACAGGGGCTGGTCGAGCCCGAACTCATGGCGCAGCGAAGCGACCTGTGCGGGGTCCGCCGCTTTGTCTCCCCACATCGCCCGGATGGGGTCACCGGGAAGGATGTGGACCATGAGGAAAATAATCAGAGTGGTCCCGATGAATACCGGGATCATCTGGAGCAGTCGCCTTGCGACGTAACGCCCCATCATGCCTCCATGCCGTGAGGGGTCGGCGATGGCCTTCTCAGAGTTGTCTCCGCCGCGGGGGTGTGGGGGAGAGCCCCGGGGCCTACGCCTACGGGCCGGTTCCGCCGCCCCCTGAAGGGAGCGACGGAACCGGCCTTCGGATCCCGATGCTTACTTCTTGGCCTTCACCTGGACGTCGGTGAAGATGGGGTCGCCGTCCTGGCCGTAGACGATCTTGCCGAACACGTTCTTGGACTGACCCGAGTTGTTCTTGTAGAACCACAGCGGGATGGACGGCATGTCGTTCTTCAGGAGCTGCTCGGCGTCCTGGTAGAGCTTGACGGTCTCGTCGAGCGTCTTGGCCTTGTCGGCCTTCGCGGCGAGAGCGTCGAACTCCTTGTTGGAGTAGCCCGAGGTGTTACCCGCGGCGGTGGTGCCGTACAGGTCGCGCATGAAGTTCGAGTTGACCGGGTAGTCGAGCACCCAGCCACCGCGGTACATGGACTTGACCTGCTTGTTGTCACGGGCGTTCAGGTCGGCCTGGAAGTCCGGCTTGGAGTCGCCGGTGCACTCGACACCGGTGGACTTGCGGATGCTGTTGCAGACCGCGTCGACCCAGGGCTTGTGGTCCTGGTCGGCGTTGAACTGGATCGAGATCTTGTTGCCCGGGACGCCGCCACCCTCCTGGATGAGGGCCTTGGCCTTGGCCGGGTCGAACTTCGTGATGTCACCGAGGGCGCCGGGCTTGTAGCCGAGCACACCGCGGGCGACGTACGAGTCGGCCGGGGTACGGGTGCCGTGCAGCACGGTCTTGGTGATCGTGTCACGGTCGATGGCCATCGACAGACCCTGGATGACCTTGGGGTCGATGTCCTTGAACTGGTCCGTGTAGAACGCGGGGACGATCGACTGGACCGCGGAGTACTCGGCGTCGATGGCCCGGTCGCCCAGGTCCTGCTTGTAGCTGGTCAGCGAGGTCGTCGGGATCTGCTCGATCCAGTCGAGGTTGTCCGACCGCAGGTCCGAGTAGGCGGCGTCGGCGGTGGTGTAGTTCTTGAAGTCGATGCCACCGTTCTTGGCCTTGTTCGGGCCCTGGTAACCGTCGAACTTCCGGACCTTGATCAGCTTCTTGTGGTCCCACGAGACGAACTTGTAGGGGCCGTTGCCGATCGGCTTCTGGCCGGCGGCCGCCGGGTCCTTGAAGAAGGACTCGGGCAGCGGCGCCCAGACGTCGTAACCCAGCTTGTACGCGAAGTACGAGACCGAGCTGGTCAGGGTGATGGTGAAGGTGTTCTCGTCGACGATCTTCAGGCCGGACATCTTGTCCGCCTTCGGAGCACCCTTCTCGGGGTGGACGTCGGCGTAACCCTTGATGTCCTGGAACCAGCTGGAGTTGGTCTGGTTGTTCTTGACGTTGGCCGACCAGTTCCAGGAGTCCACGAAGGACTTGGAGGTGACCGTGGTGCCGTCGTGGAACTTCCAGCCCGGCTTGAGCTTGACGGTCCACACGGACGAGTCCGCGTTGGGCGTCACGGACTCGGCGTTGATGTACTCGAGCTTGCCGGTGCCGGGCTCGTAGTCGACGAGGCCGGAGAAGACGGTGCGCAGGACACGGCTGCCCTGGCTCTCCTTGGCGTTCGCCGGCTGCAGCGGGTTCTGCGGTTCGCCGAGCTGGGCGGTCAGGATCCCGTTCGGGTCCGCCTTGCCCGAGTTCATGTCCTTGCCGCTGTCGCTGTCGCCGCCGCCACAGGCGGTCGCAGCCAGGGCGATGATTGCCGCTCCCGCGACCCACTTGGCGCTCTTGGCACCACGCATGGGTTTCCTCCTCATGAGTCCACTTTTGACTACAAGAAGGGCACTGGAGTTGATACACCGACACCCCTGACGGTGATCGTTTCAGTGCCCCTAGTGTGCTCGTGAGTCGGCACTCCCCACAGTGCGTGACCCATTGACCCGAGCTCAATGGAGCCAACTATTAAGTACGACCGGACCGTAAACCACACTTAAAGGGTCTCGGTTTGACAACATCGACAGGGCATGGTTGACCGAAATCCGGACAAAGCGAGCCCAGACAGACACGCCCGAAACGGACCGTTAACACATGTTCCGGAGAGCAACGCCCGATAACCGGACGCACGGCTCGTGAAAACGGGTTGCACGCCCGCGGGCTCAGCACCCCGGCAACGCGTCGCGGCCAGGGTGCGAAAAGCGCCCCGCCGACCCGCGCAAGCGGATCGGCGGGGCATGTCCACAGAATACTGGGCGGCCGGATCAGCAGTACTTCTTCTTCACGACCGCGGCCAATGACGACTTGGGCGGCTTCGTACCGCAGCGCACTCCGCCCTCGGTGGGCGTCGTCCAGCTCTGTGCCTTGCCGTACCGGCCGGTCTTGATCCACTTCGTGCCACGGTCGCAGCGGTACTGCGTGTAGTAGCCCCTGGCCTTCTTGGTCCCGGAATAATAGATGTAAGTGTCATACTTCGTCATGGTGTAGGTGACGGACTCGGACTTCTTGTTCGTCACCTTCCCCTCGGCCTTGAGCTCCAGGCCGATGGAGCCCTCGAGGCTGGCGAGGACGACCTTCCCGCCGATCTTCCCCCCGGCCGTCGCCGTCACCGACGCCTTGACTTCGGCGACCTTGCTGACCGTGAACGTCTTCTTCGCAGTCTCGGTCGTGAAGTGCTCGACCCGCCTCTTGTGCGTCACGACCCAGGGCTTGCTCTTCGTGGACCACACCAGCTTGGTCCGCCCCGGGCTGCACATCGGGTCGCCGCCCGACGAAGCCGCCACCGCCGGCGTCGTCAGTACGGCCGACATCGCCGCTCCCGCAAGCACAATCGCCACAGTCTTCCGCATCAGAATTCTTTGCTTGAGCGAATATCAAGAGTTCGCTTTGCGATCCCAGCCTCACCGGTCGGTGCGACAGTGGCGACCCTGTCGCCCAACAAGGCCCTAATGCCAGCCATTTGAGGAACTGTTGAGGTTGAGGTGACGGCTCATGAACACAGAGCAATCGAGGCATTTGCTTCCGCTAGAGTTTCCGGTCGCACACATCTTGTGTTCCGTGCAGTGTGTCGGGAGTGCGGGGGAAAACAGCCGAGAGGCCCGGCTCCCCGCAGACTTGCGGGG
>NZ_JBHVWS010000069.1:0-44594 GCF_042882185.1 Streptomyces sp. NPDC058239 | reverse complement strand
GCCTGGGTTACGCCTCGGGCGTGCGCGGCATCGCGCTGGACTTCGGCGTCAACCTCTGACGCAAGAGCCCATCACGCAGAAGCCCCCGGCCGTCGCGGCCGGGGGCTTCTGCGTGCTCACCGACCGGGCTTGAGTCAGGGCCGTTATGCCTGAGCGCTCCGCGAACCATCACAGATGACCGCACAGCGAACACCGGGCAGGCCGAGCAGGAACGGCGGCCCGGCCGGCCACTGGTCGAAGACGGCCGGCCGACTCGATGCCCACTGCTCGTCAGGGCCGGCCCCGCGGCCCTTCACACGCCGCACACATGCTCCTTGCCAAAGCTGTGCGCGGCATTTCGGCACGCGGAGTTCCGGGCCGCCGCCACCACCGGACTCCGCCGAATAGCGAACACAAGCGCATCCCATTCGGACAAGAAGTGGTCAAAAAAATGTGAGGCATTTGTTAGTACACCGTCAATGTCGGTCATTCGGTGGCACGCTCTCGGCTCGTAACCCCCCACGGAACGAGCAACGGAGAACGCATGACCCCCCACATGAACACCCGTCGCGCCGCAGCCCTGGCCGCCGTGGCCGCGATGGTCGTCGTCGGCGTCCAGACCGGTGCCGCAAACGCCGCGCCGGACAACGGCAATGACGGTCCCTCCGCCTCTCGCAGCGCCGCCCCCTTCGGCGCGAACAACGCCTCGCAGCGCACCGCCGCCATCAAGTCGGCGCAGTCCGACGCCTCTTCGACCGCCGACTCCCTCGGGCTCGGCGGCCAGGAGAAGCTGATCGCCCGTGATGTGATCAAGGACGCCGACGGCACCGTCCACACCCGCTACGAGCGAACCTACGCCGGCCTCCCGGTCATCGGCGGCGACCTCGTCACCCACACCGCCCGCAGCGGAAAGCTCAAGAGCGTCACCAAGGCGACCGGGGCCCGGATATCCGTGCCCTCGACGACGGCGAAGATCAAGACCGCGGCGAGTGGCCGCAAGGTGATCTGGGCGGGCGGCGGAAAGCCCGTCCTCGCCTTCGAGACGGTGAAGACCGGGGTGCAGAAGGACGGCACGCCGAGCAGGCTGCACATCATCACCGACGCGACCACCGGCAAGAAGCTCCAGAGCTACGAGGCGATCGAGACCGGCGTCGGCAACAGCCAGTACAGCGGCCAGGTCGACCTGACGACCACCGCGGCCGGCTCCGGTTTCGAGCTGACCGACGGCGACCGCGGCGGTCACAAGACGTACGACCTCAACCAGGGCGAGAGCGGCACCGGTGACCTCGTCACGGACGACGACGACACCTGGGGCGACGGCACCGGCAACGACCGCCAGACCGCCGCCGTCGACGCCGCCTACGGTGCTGCGAAGACCTGGGACTTCTACAAGTCGGCGTTCGGCCGCGACGGCATCGCCGGTGACGGCAAGGCCGCGTACTCGCGGGTCCACTACGGCGACGGGTACGTCAACGCGTTCTGGGACGACAGCTGCTTCTGCATGACGTACGGCGACGGCGCCGACAACAAGAGCGCCCTCACCGCTCTCGACGTCGCGGGTCACGAGATGAGCCACGGCCTGACCGCGTCCACCGCCAACCTCGACTACGTAGGGGAGTCCGGCGGCCTGAACGAGGCGACCAGCGACATCCTCGGCACCTCGGTGGAGTTCGCCGCCGACAACAGCACGGACGTCGGCGACTACCTCATCGGCGAGAAGATCGACATCAACGGCGACGGCACCCCGCTGCGCTACATGGACAAGCCGAGCAAGGACGGCGGCTCCGCGGACTACTGGGACAGCAGCGTCGGCGACCTCGACGTGCACTACTCGTCCGGTGTCGCCAACCACTTCTTCTACCTGCTGTCCGAGGGCAGCGGCGCGAAGACGATCAACGGCGTCGACTACGACTCCCCGACCATCGACGGCTCGACGGTCACCGGCATCGGCCGGGACAAGGCCGTCCAGATCTGGTACAAGGCCCTCTCCGAGTACATGACGTCGACCACCGACTACGCGGCCGCCCGCACGGCGACCGAGAAGGCGGCGACCGACCTGTACGGGGCGGACAGCGCCGAGCTCGCGGCAGTCGACGCCGCCTGGAGCGGCGTCAATGTGAAGTAGTCCCACTGCTGTACGCGGGAGCCGGTCAGCCCTTCGAGGCGGGCCGGCTCCTGCCGTACAGCCAGGTGTTCCACAGTTCCGTCAGATCCTGACCGGTCGTCTTCTCCACATAGGCGGTGAAGTCGGCGGTCGACGCGTTGCCGTGCCGGTGGGCCTGCGTCCAGCCCCTGACGAGCGCGAAGAAACGCTCGTCGTCGCCCACAGCCTGCCGGATCTTGTGGATGACCATCGCCCCGCGCCCGTACACCGGCGCCTGCGAGATGTCCGCGGCGGTCGGCGGATCGGCGGGCGGAAAGGCCCAGTTGTTGTCGTCGTCGAAGGCGGCGTCGAACCGCTTCTGGACCGGGTTTCCCTCCTGGTCGTCCTCCCACAGCCACTCCGCGTACGTCGCGAAGCCCTCGTTGAGCCACATGTCCCGCCAGCTCTTGGGCGTGACGGAGTCACCGAACCACTGGTGGGCCATCTCGTGGACGAGCAGTCCGGCGTCCGGCGGCCCCGGGAAGAACGGCCGGTTCTGTGTCTCCAGCGCATATCCGGTGTCCCCGGGACGCTCGACGATCGCGCCCGTGGCGGAGAAGGGATACGGGCCGAAACGTTCCGCCTCCCATTTCACGATCTCGGGAACCCGGGCGAGAATCCGCGCGCTGTCCGCCGCCACCTTCGTGTTCGCGGCGGTGAACACCTTGATGCCGTCCGGGGTGGTCGACGTCTTCATGTCGAAGCGTCCGATGGTGACCGTCGCGAGATAGCTCGCCATCGGTTCGGCGGTGTGCCAGTGATACGTGGCGGTGGTGCCCGAGGTGCTGCGGGATGTCAGCTCGCCGTTGGAGACGGCCGTCAGGCCCTTGGGAACGGTCACGGTGATGTCGTACGACGCCTTGTCGCTCGGGTGGTTGTTGCCGGGGAACCAGGCCATGGAACCGGTCGGCTCACCGAGCGCGACCGATCCGTCCGCGGTCCTCAGCCAGCCCTCCTTCGACTTGTCGGGGTCGGTGAGGGTCTGCGGGGAGCCGGAATAGCGGACGACCGTACGGAACGTCCTGCCCTTGTGGAGCCGGCTCTCGATCTCGGCGTCGGGGCGCAGCGTCAGCTCGTGCCCCGCCCGGTTGACTGCGGCAGGGCGGCCCTCGACGGTCGCGGATCGCACGGTGAGCCCGGCGAGGTCGAGGTTGAAGGCGCTGAGGTCCTGGGTGGCGCGCGCGGTGATCGTGGCGGTGCCGCGCAGATGGCGGGCGGCCGGGTCGACGTCGAGGGCGAGGTCGTAGTGCGTGACGTCGTAGCCGCCGTTGCCGAGCTTGGGGAAGTACGGGTCGCGCAGACCGGCGGCGCCGGGGGTGCCTTCGACACCGCCGGTGCCACCGGTGCACGCTGTGGACGTCGCCAGAATCAGCAGGGCGACGGCGGCGCGTGCCGTGCTGCGTACAGACGTTCGCTGATCCACACAAGTGATCCTAGGCGCGAAATGTCTGAATGCGCTTGCGCGGGCACGGCGGGGAGATTACTTCGCGAGGGCGGCGACGCCGGCCTTCGCGAACTTCTCGTCGAGGTCGCCGCTCGGGGCCCCGGCCACTCCGATGCCCGCCACCGGGGCGCCCTTGACCTGCACCGGAGCGCCGCCCGCGAGGAACAGGGTGCCGGGGATGTCCTTGAGGTTCGGGGCCTGCTCCAGGCGCTTGGCCAGCTCGGAGGTGGGAGCGTTCCAGGAGACGGCGGTGTACGCCTTCTTCACGGCCGACTCGTACGCCTGCGGTCCCGCGCCGTCACCGCGCAGCGTCACGACGGTGTTGCCGTTGCGGTCGACGACGGCGACGGAGACGCGCTGGTTCTCGTTCTTCGCGGCGTCGAGCGCGGCCTGCGCGGCCTTGGTGGCGGCGGCCACGGTCAGGTGGGTGGTCTGCTGGAGGTTCCGGTTCGCGGTGTCGGCGTCGACCGCGGCGGCGGGTGCGGCAGCCGGGGTGGAGGCGTTGGCGGACATGGCACCGAAGGTTCCGGCGCCGAGGGCGGCGGCGGCAACGGCACCGGTCAGGACGCGAGTGCGCAGCGACAGCTTCTTCATGGTGGGCTCCTTCAGCAGCGGGGGGTCGGCGGATGAGCTTGTTCGGCTCTGTCATCGATCCTCCGGCCGCGTCCGGCGCCGTACCGTCGACGAACAGGCTCGACGCCGCGAGCGGTACGGCCGACGGCCCCATCGGCCGATCGGTTGATGCGGGGGTGGTCATCCGGGGTGACCATGGATGTATCTGTGCAGGTCAGCAGCGCCGATGGCGATGGTGAGGAGCGAGGGGTACGAGGTGGAACACCGAACCCGACCGGCGCCCGGCACGGTCACGGGGCGGACCGGCGGCCCCGTGACAGGACGGACCGGCACCTTCGACGAAAGCAAGAACGACGCAACCGGGACCGGCGACCCGGATGCCCGATGGCTCACGCTCCTGATGCACGCCGCGTTCTTCCTGCTGCTCGGCGCCTCGCTCGCCCGCTTCCTGCTGCGGCACCCGGGCGAGGCCCGCACCCCGTGGATCATCGCGCTCTCCGTCGCCCTGGCCGTGCTGTACGTGCTCGGGCCGGTGCTCGGTTCGCGTCCGACGCCGCGCAGCGTGGTGTGGCTGGGGGTGCTGGTCGCCGTATGGATGGTGCTGGTCGTCCTCGCGCCGAGCTTCGCGTGGTGCGCGGTCCCGCTGTTCTACACCGGGCTGCGGATCCTTCCGCCACGCGCCGCAATCGCGCTCGTCGCCCTGCTCACCGTGTTCGTCGTCGCCGCGCAGCTGCGGCTGGCCGACGGCTTCGACCCGAACCTGGTGCTCGCCCCGCCCGCGGTGGCGGCGGTCGCGACGGCGGTCTTCGTCCATATGCAGCGCCAGGCCGTGCGTCAGCGCGAACTGTCCGAGCGGCAGGGCGAACTGATCGACGACCTGCTGCGCACCCGCCGTGAACTGGCCGCCACCGAGCGCCGCGAAGGAACCCTCGCCGAACGCCAGCGGCTCTCGATGGAGATCCACGACACTCTCGCGCAGGGCCTGTCCAGCCAGCAGATGCTGCTCCAGGCCGCCGACCGCACGTGGGACGCCGACCCGGCGACAGCCCGCCGCCATGTCCGTACGGCAACGGGCATCGCGGAACGCAATCTGGCCGAGGCCCGCCGCTTCGTCCACGACCTGGCCCCGGCCGATCTCGCGGAGGGCGGCGGCCTGGAGGCGGCCCTGCACGCACTGGCCGCACGCGAGACGGCGCAGGCGCAGGGGCGGCTCACCGTCCGCTGCCATGTGGAGGGAGAGCAGCACACCGCGCTGCCCGACCGGGTGCAGTCGGCGCTCCTGCGCATCGCGCAGGGCGCACTGGCCAATGTGAGGGAACACGCACATGCGACGGAGGCGGCGCTGACGCTGACCCATCTCGACGACCGGATCGTCCTGGACATCGCCGACAACGGGCGGGGCTTCGCACCCGCCGAGCGCACCGGACCCAACGGCGGCGTACGCGGCCACGGGCTGCCCGCGATGCGCGCCAGGCTGCACCAGCTCGGCGGCACGCTGACGATCGAGTCGGCACCGGGCGAGGGTACGGTCCTGTCCGCCGCCGTCCCCCTCACGCCCGCACCCGCACCGACAACCGCCCCGGAGGCCCCCGCATGACCGCGCCTACCGTACGCATCCTGCTCTGCGACGACCACGCCGTAGTACGCGCAGGGCTGCTCGCCCTCCTCGGCAGCGAACCGGACATCGAGGTCGTCGGCGAGGCCGGCAGCGGCGAGGAGGCCGTCGCCCTGGCAGCCAAGCTCACCCCGGACGTCGTCCTGATGGACCTCCAGCTCGGCGAGGGCATCGACGGCGTCGAGGCCACCCGCCGCATCGCCGCCACCGGCGTCCATGTACTGGTCCTCACCACGTACGACACGGACGCCGACATCACCCGCGCCATCGAGGCGGGCGCCACCGGCTACCTGCTGAAGGCCGAACGCCCGGAGGAGCTCTTCGCCGCGATCCGCTCGGCCGCCCTGGGCCGCACCACGCTCTCCCCGCCCGTGGCCAGCCGCGTCATGGCCCGGATGCGCAAGCCCGGGCCCACCCTCACCGACCGCGAACTCGACATCCTGGCCCAGCTCTCCCAGGGCCTGGGCAACCGGGACATCGCCCGCGCCCTGTTCATCAGCGAGGCCACGGTCAAGACCCACCTGGGCCGCATCTACGACAAACTCGGCGTCGACACCCGCGCGGGCGCCGTAGCCGTGGCGAAGGAGCAGCGGCTGCTGCCCTAGATCCTTCGGACTCGTGGGGCCCTGCGGCGCAGGGCCCCACCCGATCGTGTCGGCCCCCGTCACCGGGCATGACACCATCGAACCGTGCTCGACATCGGCTACTCCCTCTCCCGACGCTTCCCCGATCCCCCGCAGACCGACTACCGCCGCGCGGATGTCCATGCCCTGCGGCACGATCTGTTCTCCGGGGACGTCTACCTCGCGGACACCAAGGCGGACCGCGAAGTGTCCACAGCCTGGGGATGGGTGCCGGTGCTCGACTTCGCGTGGGCGCTGTGCGACATCGTCGAGCAGATCGACCAGGACCCGCGCGGCAACCGCTCGCACCGGCGGCAGTTCGCCGAGCTGGACTTCACCGAGTCGTCCGACCGGATGCTCTTCGAGCGCCGCTTCGGCTGGGTCGACGTCGAGGCCGACTGGATGCCCGGCGACGAACCCCCGCTCACCTTCAGCCACTCGCTGCTGCGCCGTGAGGCCCGCGACTTCCTGCACGACCTGATCGCCGACCTCGCCGACATGCACGAAGGGCTCGCCGACAACCCCGTGATCTGGGACCTCCAGGCCCGCTTCCCCCGTATCTGACCCGGCCCCGGCGGGCTACGCCTCCACCCGCACCCCGATCTGCGCCGCGAACGCCGGAGCCAGCTCCATCAGCTGTGCCGGGCTGATCACCGCACCCGCCAGCCGCTCCACCCCGCGGGCGATGTCCAGCTCCGCGACCGTCCGCAGATCCACCGACTCCATCCGTACGGAACTGAAGTCGGCCCGCTTCAGCACACAGTCGCGGAACTCCACCCGCACCAGCTGCGCATCCCCGAAATCCGGCTCGGACAGCACACAGCCCTCGAACACCACGTCCTTCAGCCGCGCCTTCCGCAGATTCAGGTAGTCGATCTTTCCGCCGCGTACCAGCACCCGCTCCAGCACCGCACCGTGCAACTGCACCCCGCCCAGTCGTGCGTCCACCACCTCCACGTCGCGCAGCGACGCCCCCGCCAGATCGGTGCCCACACCTCGTACGCCCGTCAGCACCGAGTCGATGAAACGGGCCCTGACCAGCTCCGTACGGTCCAGTGCGCAGCCGTCCAGCGCACAGTCCATGAAACGGGCCCCCGGACCCGACTCGTCCGCGAGATCCGTCCCGTCGAACCGCACACCGTCGTAGTCCCCGTCCGGCTCCAGTCCTGCCCCGTCGTACGGAACGAGCGACGGCAGCCGCACCTCCGGCCGCCGTGCCGCTGCGATCGTGTCCGTCTTCCTGCTGCTGCGCGCCATGCCCCCATCGTGACCCACCCCACTGACAACGCCCCCTCGCCGATGTCACAAACGGGGTGCCGCGAACCGTCCCGTACACAGCAGCGCCCCTTCAGCGAAGGAGACCGGGACCATGCAGCGCATCCACATCATCGGCGGCGGCCTCGCCGGGTTCACCGCAGCGATCACCGCCGCCGAGTCCGGCGCCCTGGTGACCGTCCACGAGGCCCACCACACCCTCGGCGGACGGGCCAGGACCGCCGAAGGCCCGTACCGCACCAACGAAGGACCCCACGCCCTCTACCGCCGCGGACCGCACTGGACCTGGCTCGACCGGCGCAACCTCCTGGGCCCCGTCGCCACCATCCCTCTCCTCGAAGGCGCCCGGCTCCGCTTCCGCCTCGACGGCACCCTGCGCCGTACCCCGCCCCTCGCCCTCCTCCGCCTCACCCGCCGCCGCGCGGAACAGGCCCCCGTCGACACCGACTTCCGCACCTGGGCCACCGGACAGGTCGGCGAGGCGGGCGCCCGCGTGGCCGCGCACTACGCAGCCGTCGCGCTCTACCACCACGACCCCGGGGCGCTCTCCGCCGCGTTCGTCCAGGAACGGCTGCGCCGCGCCGCCGCGCTGCCGCCCGAGGCCCGCTACCCCGTCGGCGGCTGGGCACAGGTCATCGACCGGATGGCGGCACGCGCCTGGAACCTCAGCGTCCGGATCGAGACGGCGGCGCGCGTGGACGCCGACACCCTCGACACCCTGACCCGACAGGGCCCGGTGATCGTCGCCACCTCCCTCGACGCGGCCCGCACCCTGCTCCGCGACCCCTCACTGACCTGGGACAGCGGCAGGACCGCACTCATCGACCTGGCCCTGCGCACCCGGCGCGGCGACGCCTTTGCCGTGTCCGACCTCGACGCCCCCGGCTGGATCGAACGCTTCAGCGCCCAGGACCGCACCCTCGCGCCCGCCGGACAGCAGCTCGTCCAGGGGCAGTTCCCCCTCGCTCCCGGCGAGTCCAGGGCCATCGGCATCGCCCGCGCCGAGGAGCTGCTCGACCTCGGCTGCCCGAACTGGCGCGAGCGCACCGTATGGCGGCGCGAGGCCCTCGCCTCCGGCCGCACCGGCGCGGTCGACCGGCCCGGCACCACCTGGCGCGACCGGCCCGCCATCGACCACGGCAACGGCATCTACCTCGCGGGCGACCAGGTCGCCGCGCCCGGACTGCTCAGCGAGGTGTCGTTCAACAGCGGCATGGAGGCGGCGCTGCTCGCCCTCAAGGCTTCCGAGAGCCGTGCCACCGCTCGCACCTCCACGACAGGACTTGACCTCAAGCGGGCTTGAGGTCGGAGAGTGGCTGCACAGGGCCACGGGCCCCACAAGCCCACAGGCCCACAGCGACCGACACCAACGGGGAGTCCACCGTGCACGCCATCCGCCTCCACACCTTCGGCCCGGCCGAGAACCTCACCTACGAGCGGACCGACGACCCCGTACCCGGCCCCGGCCAGGTCCGTATCGCCGTCGCCGCAGCGGGCGTGCACCTTCTCGACACGGCCCTGCGCGAAGGCATGACCGGCCCGTTCCCGGCCCCCGCCGAGCTGCCGACCATCCCGGGCCGCGAGGTCGCGGGCCGGGTCGAGTCGCTCGGCGAGGGCACCGACCCCGGCTGGCTCGGCAAGCGCGTCGTCGCGCACATCGGCATGGTCCCGGGCGGCTACGCCGAACTCACCGTCGTCGACGCCGAGAAGCTGCACACCGTCCCGGACGGCCTCGACGAAGCAGACGCCGTCGCCATGATCGGCACCGGCCGCACCGCCCTCGGCATCCTGCAGTTCACCGATCTCGGCCCCGGCTCGACCGTCATCGTCCCGGCAGCCGCGGGAGGCATCGGCACCCTGATCGTGCAGTACGCCAAGAACGCCGGGGCCACCGTCATCGGCCTCGCCGGCGGCCCCGCCAAGGTCGCCGCCGTCCGGGCGAACGGCGCCGACCTCGCCGTCGACTACACCCTCCCCGACTGGCCCCGGCAGGTCCGCACCCACCTCGACAAAATCGGCCGTCGCGCCACCGTCGTCTACGACTCCGTCGGGGGCACCACCGGCCGCGCCGCCGTCGATCTCCTCGGCAAGGGCGGGCAGCACATCGTGTTCGGCTGGTCCGGCGCCGGACTCCACGACGGGGCACCGCTCACCTTCACCGACAAGGAACTCGCCGAACGCGGCATCACCTCCGAGAGCGTGCTCGGCCCCGTCATGACGGCGAAGGCCGGCGGCCTGCGCGCCCTCGAAACGCGATCGCTCTCCGAGGCGGCCTCCGGCCGGCTCCGCCCCACTGTCCAGCGCTTCCCGCTCGCCGAGGCGGCCGCCGCCCACCGCGCCCTGGAGACCCGGGGCACGATGGGCAAGGTCGTCCTGATTCCGTAACCCGGCGAGGTCCTACTTTCCGCCGAGCTCTTCCCCGAGCTTCGACAACGCCCCGTCCGTCAGCCGGTACACCGTCCACTCGTCCTGCGGCCGCGCGCCCAGCGACTCGTAGAACGCGATGGACGGGGTGTTCCAGTTCAGCACCGACCACTCCAGGCGCTCGTAGCCGCGCTCCACACAGATCCGCGCCAGCTCCGTCAGCAACGCCTTCCCGTGCCCGCCGCCGCGCCGCTCCGGGCGTACGTACAGGTCCTCCAGGTAGATGCCGTGCACCCCGCGCCACGTGGAGAAGTTCAGGAACCACAGTGCGAAGCCGACGACCTCGCCGTCGTCGTCCGACTCGGCGATGTGCGCGTACGCGGCGGGCCGCTCGCCGAACAGTGCCTCGTGCAACTGCTCCTCGGTGGCGTTCGCCTCGTGCAGGGCCTTCTCGTAGTCGGCCAGCTCACGGACCATGGCATGGATGACGGGGACATCGGCAGGGGCAGCGGTACGAATCATGAGGGCAGCGTAAGCACGGGCTCGTCCCTCACCGACCCCGCCCCAGCAGCTGCCGTGCGATCTCGGCCTGATCCGGCTCCAGCCGCCGCTCCCCGTCCGTCACAGCCCACAGGCCGTTCTGCAGCAGCCGCCCCAGCGTCCAGGCCCGCGCCCGCTCCCGGTCGAGCCCCAGCACCTCCGTCATCAGATCGAACCGCCGGCGCACCGCCGCCGCGTCGAACCTGTTGACCAGCGCCGGGAGGAGCTCGAACCCCGGATCGCCGACCAGCGGCTTCGGGTCGATGGCCACCCACCGGCCCTCCCCGTCGGCCAGCACATTTCCGTAATGCAGGTCCCAGTGCAGCAACCGGTCCCCCGGCTCCCCCGCGACCTCCCGCACCGCCGCCGCGCAGTCCGCCAGCAGCCGCCGCTCCTCCCCGTCCGCCAGCGCCACCACCGCCCCGGGCGCCGCCGCCAGCATCCTGGCCGCCATGTCCCCCAGCCCCCGCAGCCCACAACCCGCCGGAGCGGGTACGGACGACAGCCGGGCCAGCAGCCCCGCCAGAATCCGCACCGCTTCCTGCCCGTCCGCCATCCCCGTCAACGAGCGGTGACCTTCCAGCCGCTCCAGCAACAGCGTCCCCGTCGCCGCGTCGTGATCCAGCAGTTCCACGGCCCCCGCGCCCGCCTCGCCCCACACCCGCAGCGCGACCGGCTCCCCCGCCGTCTCCTCGTCCACCGGCTGAAGCTTCAGCGCCGCCCGGCGGCCGTCCGCCACGCGCACCACCGGAAGCACCAGCGCGCACATCCCGTAGAACGCCTCGCCGTCCCGCCGGAGCCCCCACCGTTCCAGGAACTCGGCGGCCCGCCCCGGCAGCGCCGCGAGAAAGGCCCGCCCTGCCGCCCCGTCGCACTTGGACCGGTTGTCGATCAGCTCGTCCGGAATGTCGATCACGCGGACGATCGTAGAGCCGTGCATCAATCGGATATGACTCCGAGCAGCCCCGCCCCGCCCACCCGGCCGCGCACCACCGCCGGCTCGTGGATCCGCAGCGTCGGCTCATGGATTCGCAGCGCACCCGGCACCTACCTCTGGCTGACCGCGCTCTTCGTCACCGCAGTCATCGTCCACCAGATGTCACCGGACTTCGAAGAGGACTTCCTGCGTCAGCGCTCGACCAACATCCACGAACTCTCCCGGGACCCCGTACGCGTACTGATCGCCAGCGCCTTCTGGATCGACGGCGGCCACTGGGTTCCCTACGCCGTCCTCTACACCGTTTTCCACGCCCCCGCCGAACGCTGGCTCGGCACCCTGCGCTGGCTCGCCGTCGTCATCGCCGCCCATGTCCTCGCCACCCTCGTCAGCGAAGGCGTCCTGGCCTGGGCCATCGGGCACGGACACGTACCGCCGGCCGCCGCCAACACGCTCGATGTCGGGGTCAGTTACGCGCTCGCGGGCGTCGTCGCGGTCCTCACGTACCGCGTCCCGGCGCCCTGGCGGTACGTGTACCTCTTCGCCGTCCTCGTCTTCTACGGCATCCCGCTCATCACCGGCCGCACCTTCACCGACCTCGGCCACCTCACTTCGGTACTCATCGGCCTCGCCTGCTACCCACTGACCCGGTCCCGGCCGAAGACGAAAACCCCTCCGGCGCAGTAACGTCCCGCCCCAGAGAAAGCACGACCTCAGGCAAGGCTTCACACCGGACAAAGCAGGGGCAACATGAGCACCGTCAGCACCGTCAACGGCGGCATATCGTTCTGGTACGCGGACCAAGGAACCCCCACCCCCCGGGAACCCCTCCCCGGCGACGCAACCGCCGACATCTGCATCGTCGGCGGCGGATACACCGGACTGTGGACCGCCTACTACCTCAAGAAGGCCGTCCCCTTCCTCAACATCACCGTCCTCGAAGCCAAGTTCTGCGGCTACGGCGCCTCCGGGCGCAACGGCGGCTGGCTGTACAACGGCATCGCGGGCCGCGACCGCTACGCCAAGCTCCACGGCCACGAAGCCGCCGTCCGTCTCCAGCAGGCGATGAACGACACCGTCGACGAGGTCGTCCGCGTGGCCGCCGAGGAGAACATCGACGCCGACATCCACCAGGGCGGTGTTCTCGAAGTCGCCT
This sequence comes from Streptomyces sp. NPDC058239, assembly GCF_042882185.1. Taxonomy (NCBI): domain Bacteria; kingdom Bacillati; phylum Actinomycetota; class Actinomycetes; order Kitasatosporales; family Streptomycetaceae; genus Streptomyces; species Streptomyces sp. NPDC058239. The sequence goes on along the minus strand of NZ_JBHVWS010000069.1, from coordinate 31,945 downwards.
ACACCCCCGCCCAGCTGGCCCGGCTCAAGGACTTCCACTCCGTCGAGATCGCCTTCGGCGAGAAGGACCGCGTCCTGCGCGGCGCCCGCGAGACCGGCGAACGCGTCAACGTCACCGGAGCCGTCGGTTCCACCTGGACCCCGCACGGCGCCCGCCTGCACCCGGTCAAACTCGTCAAGGGCCTCGCCGCGACAGTCGAGGCGCTCGGCGTCACCATCCACGAGTCGACGCCCGTCACCGAGATCAAGCCCAAGCACGCCCACACCCCGTACGGCACCGTCCGCGCCCCGTACATCCTGCGCTGCACCGAGGGCTTCACCGCAAACCTCAAGGGCCAGCGGCGCACCTGGCTCCCCATGAACTCCTCGATGATCGCCACCGAGCCGCTCCCCCGGTCCGTGTGGGACACCATCGGCTGGGACGGCCGCGAAACCCTCGGCGACATGGCCCACACCTACATGTACGCCCAGCGCACCGCGGACGACCGCATCGCGCTCGGCGGCCGCGGCGTCCCCTACCGCTACGGCTCCGCCACCGACAACGACGGCCGCACCCAGCCCGCCACCATCGAGGCCCTTCGCGACATCCTGGTCCGCTTCTTCCCCACCACGGCGGGCGTCCGCATCGACCACGCCTGGTCCGGCGTCCTCGGCGTCCCCCGCGACTGGTGCGCCACCGTCACTCTCGACCGCTCCACCGGGCTGGGCTGGGCCGGCGGCTACGTCGGCTCCGGCGTCGCCACCACCAACCTCGCCGCCCGCACCCTGCGCGACCTGATCCAGCAGGACTCCGGTCAGTCCGGCCCCACGGAACTGACCGCGCTGCCCTGGGTCGACCACCGGGTCCGCCGCTGGGAACCGGAACCCTTCCGCTGGCTCGGCGTCCACGGCATGTACGCCGCCTACCGCGCCGCCGACCGCCGCGAACTCACCTCGCTCCGCCCCGGCACGGACCCCATCGCGAGGGCTGCGGACCGGCTGTCCGGACGGCACTGACCGGAAAGACGGACGGGCACCCGCCACCGGGTGGTGGCGGGTGCCCGTGGTCCGTTCGGTCACCTGTGTGGAGGTCGTGTCACTTCGAGTGGCAGGGATTCTTGCCGTGGCACGGCTTGGGCTTGGGTTTCGGCTTGCAGTGCTTGTCGTGGCACGGCTTGGGCTTCGGCTTCGGCTTCGGCTTGCAGTGCTTGTCGTGGCACGACTTCTTCTCGACGGCGATGCGGGCCTGGTCCTGGTTCGACCGGACGGTGCCGTTCTCGGCCGCGGCCACCGCGAGGTTGGTGACCGTGCCGCGCTTGGCATCGGCGTCGGTGACCCGGTAGGTGCCGGTGCAGGTGGTGCTGTCGCCGGACTGCCCGGCCGGGGCGAGGGCGGTCACCCCGCAGGTCACACCGGTCACCCGGTCGTCGGTGACCCCGACCCCCGTCAGCTCCCGGGGACCGGTGTTGGTGACGGTGTACGTGTACGTCACCTTCTCGCCCACCCGGTAGCGGCGTGAGTCGTCCACCGTCTTCGTCAGCCGCAGTCCCGGCTCGCCCTCCTCGGCCTCGGCCCGCAGGGCGACGTCGTCGGGTTCCGACACCACCTGTGTGGAGCCGGACTGCCCGTGCGCGGCGGCCACGTTGACGACCGTCCCCCGAGCGGCATCCGCCGGCGTACGCATCCGAATTACGGCCGTCGGCAACGGACCGAGCGACCGCACGGCCGAACCGGGAACCGGAATGTCCGGCGGCTCACCCGCGCCCGACCTCAATCGGGCCCCGGCCGACCGATGCCCCGCTGCGCACCGATCATCCCGAGACCGTCGACCGCGGCCGGGGACAGCATCGAGTCCTCCAGGCCGGACAGGGGCATCCAGGTCACCGCGCTCGTGGAGTCATCGGCCTTGGTGACCGTCAGCGGGCCGGGCTTGAGTTCGACGATGTAGAAGAGCCCCACCAGGTTCCAGCTGATCCCGAGCCGGGTGGCCGTATACGCCCGCGCGTCCACCAGGCGGGCGTCGAGGAGTTCGAGGCCGGTCTCCTCGTACAACTCGCGTGCCAGCGTCTCCCGTGGCTGCTCGCCCGGATCGATTCCCCCGCCGGGCAGGTGCCACAGCCCGGGCTCGAAGACCGGTGAGGCATCGGAGAGCTGGGTCAACAGCAGTTGGTCCTGCATGGTGGCAATGGCATACGCCGATACGCGCGAACGCACGCGACTGCTCACTGTGCCCCTCCGAATGTCAGGCTCTGCGGCCCAGGCCGCCTCGCGCGGGGAAATCTATCGACCGTGCGCCGAGAGGAAGCGGGCGGGTTCTCCAGGGAGACGAAGGTGAACCACCCGTCGTGGAGGGCGCGTTGATCCGTCTGCGAGCCGGTGGCCACCTGCCGGTCCGGTCGGCGCACCGGCAACGGAAGAAGGCCGGCGCCCTCCCGGGGCACCGGCCTTCTGCACGAGGTCAGGCGATGAGTTCGGGCTCCTCGGTCCGGGCTGCGGCGGGCTCGGGCTTGGTGTCGCGCATGACCAGGGTAGCCAGGAGGGCCGCGGCGAGGACGCCGATCGCGCTGATGGTGAAGGTGGTCGACATCGAGGCGGTGAAGGCTTCCCGGGCGGCGTGGACCAGTCCGGTGTCGCCGTTGGCGGCGGCCAGTGCGTCGGCGATCGACTGCTTGGCCTGCTCGGGTGCGTCGGCGGGCATCTCGCTGCGGAAGCCGCTCGTCAGGAGCGAGCCGAGGATCGCGATGCCGAGCGCGGTGCCGGCCTGCTGGATGGTGTCGTTCAGGGCCGAGCCGACGCCGGCCTTCTCCGCCGGAATGGTGCCCATCAGCGCGCCGACCGCGGCCGGCATCGCGAGGCCGGCGCCGAGGCCGAGCAGTCCGAGTGCGACCGCCGGGACAGTGAAGCCGGAGTCTGCCGAGACGGTGGTCAACAGTGCGAAGGAGGAGGCCATGACGAGCATCCCGCCCAGCACGAGGAAGCGATTGCCGATCTTCGCGGCGAGCCCGGCGCCGGCGGCGTTGCCGATCAGCGCGGCGACGGCCAGCGGCACGAACGCGAGGCCCGCCTTGACCGGCGAATAGCCGAGCACGAACTGCAGGTACTGGGTGAGCACCAGCAGCAGGCCGCCGTTGCCTATCTGCACGAGGGTCAGCGAGAGCGAACCGCCGCTGAAGTTGCGGTGCTTGAACAGGACCAGCGGCACCATCGGCGCGGAGGTGACGTTCTCCCAGACCACGAACCCGGCGAGGGCGACGACCGCGACGACCAGGGTGATCGCCGAGCGGCCGCCGAAGGCGCCGTGCTGCGGGAGCTCGATGATCCACCAGATCAGGGCGGTCATACCGACCGCGGACAGCACCGCTCCGATCGGGTCGGGCTTCTGCCACGGCCCCTTCGACTCCGGCATGAGGACGAGGGCCGCCAGGACGGCCAGCACGACGACCGGGACATTGATGAAGAAGATCGAGTGCCAGGAGAAGTGGTCGATCAGCACGCCGCCGAGCACCGGGCTGCCGACCAGGCCGAGCATCGACACGGAGCTCCACGCCGCCATCGCCCTGGGGCGTTCCTCCTCGTCGAAGACGGTGATGAGGATCGACAGCGTCGAGGGCATGATCAGCGCCCCGCCCACGCCCATCGTGACCCGCGCCGCGATCACCTCGCCGGGGTTCGTGCAGAAGGTCGCGGCCAGCGACGCCGCCCCGAAGAGCAACAGGCCGATGATCATGATCTTCCGGCGGCCGAAGCGGTCACCGAGGCTGCCGGAGGTGAGCAGGAGCCCGGCGAAGACCAGGATGTAGGAGTCGAGGATCCACTGGATGTCCTGGGCGCCCGCGCCGATGTCCTCGGTCATCGACGGCACCGCGACGGTCAGCGCCATGCTGTCGACCACCAGGACCAGCGTGCTGAGGCACAGCACGATGAGGATCCACCAGCGGCGCGGATTTCGGGTTTCCATGGGATTTCCTCTCGGCCTGCGCACGACGTTCCTTCGTTGCGAACACTGTACGCATGTGAGTACGGCGTTCGCAAGAACCAATTCCTGTACGCTGGATGCGAACGCTGTACGCCTTGAAGGAGGATCATGGCCGCCAAGACGAACCCGATCCCGTCCGTGTGGGCCCGGCAGCAGCCCGCGCCCGACCAGCCCGCACTCAGCCGGGCCGCGATCGTCCGCGAGGCGATCGCCATGCTGGACGCCGAAGGCATCGAGGCGCTGAGCATGCGCAAGCTCGGCGCCCGCCTGAACGCCGGCGCGACCTCCCTCTACCGGCACGTCGCGACCAAGGACGAGCTGATGGAACTCGCGGTGGACGAGGTCGCCGCCGAGATCGTCGTCCCATCCCCGGACGTCGTCCGGGGAGACCCCGAGGCCGGCAGCCCCGACTGGCGCGCCGCCGCCACCGAGGCCGCCCGGTCCTTCCGGGCGACCGCCCTGCGCCACCCGTGGCTGTCCTCGGTCCTCGGCCAGGCGGGCCTCGCCTACCTCGGCCCCAACCTCATGTCCTTCTCCGAGCGACTGGCCGCCCTGTTCACGGCCGCCGGCTTTCCCGAGCCGAGCCGCGCGATCGACACCGTCCTGTCCTACGTCATCGGCATGAGCACCACGGAGGCGGCCTGGCTCACCACGGTCGCCCGCTCCGGCGAGACCGAGGCCGCCTTCATCGCCCGCCTCATGCCCGCCGCCCAGCAGGCCGCGGCCGGCCACGACCACCTCGCCGACTCCTACGCCGAAACCACAGCCGTCGACCCCGTGGAGATCCGCGAAACCAAGTTCGCCTACGGCCTGGAGGTCGTCCTCGACGGCCTGTCGATGCGGCTCCCGCGCTAGCCGCTCCGACCGGACGGGGGCAGGAGACGGCAGTTGCCTCGTAGCGGACCGCGAGTCTGCCGTATCCCGTTGCTACGGCGCGGTGTCCTTCGAGCCGGTTGATGCCGCGCCCGAACCGGAGTCACCGCTTTGACCGGCGGTGATCACGATCGGCATGGGCTTTCGGCGGTTTCGATACACGCACTGCTCAGCACGGCACATCACCACCGCACCGCCACAGAGTGCCCCGGTCCGCGTAGACGTTGGCGCGGGGAGAGAACGCGTGGCCGATCCACTCCTGTCCGTCGCCTGCGGCAATGTACGCCTCCGCCTGATAGGCCAGCGGAGCGTCCTGGCGTGCCGTCTCGCAGCGGGCCGGATCGGTGGTGAATGTGGCGCCCGGTTCAACGGTGCTGTGCGTAATGGCGGGCCCGGGTTCACAGGTGTGAGCCACTCCTGCCCAGGAGCCATTCACCTTGACCGTGACTTTCACGGCGGAAGCTGTGGGGTTGTCGACCTTGAGGGCGAAAGCGACCTTGTCGCGCTGGACCCTCGCGCAGGCGCGCAGTTGCACACCGGACGGACCGGCTTTGGGCGGAGAACAGCGGCTGTCTCCCCCCAACGCGTCACTGGACGGGGTGGGTGTTCCTGCGGGCGGCGCCGCCGAGCCGGAGGAAGACCCGGTCTGATCGTCTTGCCCGGTTGACCCGGACCATCCCTTCCCGGCGATCACCAGGACGGCCAGCAGGCCGACGGCCACAGTGATGGCGGCAGGCCGCTTCCACGAGCTGGGGGCGGCAGAGACAGCAGGGTCTGCGGGCTCCGGCTGGACAGGCTGCTCCGGAGCCCTGAGCGCGTTGACCACCGCGCTACGCCATTGATGGCCCTTGATCTTGTACAGCTGGGCCTTGTGGGACTCGATCCGTTTGGCGATCCCCATCAGTCGCCGGCGCTGGGACGCCGCGTCGACCGGGAAGGTCGCCACGATCCAGGTGGTGTCCTGGATGGTCGGTACACGGCCGGATCTCTTGTTCTCGCCGAGCAGCTGATTGCGGCCGAGCAGCCAGTGCCCAAGGAGAGGATTGTCGATCTTCGGGTCCGCGTCCCGTAGCCGGGCGACCAGTCCCGAACGGGAGAGTCCAGACCCCTCCAGCACCTCTTGCAGGCACTCGCTCCACTCGTCCAGGGCCTGGACGAGGGCGTACGCCAATTCCTCGAAGGACTCCCCCGGTTCCCCCACCACTGCTTCTCCTCCCGCCCAAAGCTTGCACTGCGCCAGTGAAACAGCAGGTCAAAGCTTGTGCACCTTGCACTGCAAGCGCCTGCCGGACGAAGGATCTGGAGCGGGCTTCCAGCATTCAGGAGAGTGGATTGCGGCGGACGGGACCGAGCTGATCCGCCGTCAATCCACCTACCCAGGAACGGAGTCCTGCCATGGACCGATCGACGACCCGAAAGCATCGCACACTCCTGACCCTCCTCGCGGCCGTGTTGTCGGCGAGCGCCGTACCGATGATCGTCCCGGGCACGGCCGAGGCCGCCGCCGTGGGCGGCCGGGTGTGCCTCGTCCTGGCACCCAACTCCGTGGACCTCGACGGCCGCGGGCCGGCTGCGCCGGTCGGGCACATCGGCTGGGCCTTCCGCAACGGCACCGGCAGCACCTGGACCTACGGGGCCACCGAGGGCGACACCGGCCGGCCCAAGTCGACCTTCATCACGACCGGCTCCTGGAGCAGGATGCTCCACAACTTCAAGACCAGGCACACCGGCAAGCAGCGCTACGTGAAGTACCGGTGCCTCAACACACCCTCCGCCAACGTGGCCAAGGCGCAACGGGCGGCCCGCACCAGCGCGAGCAACGGCTACAACCTGGCCCGGAACAACTGCCTGACCAAGAGCGTGGACATCTTCCACGCCTACAGCCCCTGGCTGAACAACTCGCGGCACCTGCCCGACCCGAAGCCCTACGGCATCTCCCTCACCCCCAACCACTACTACAACAACCTGCTGCCCAGGGCCGGGTGGAGCGGCACCGTCAACCTGTGACCCCACCCCGGCCGGCCAGAGACATCCGACCGCCGACAAGGCAACGAAAAGAGGACTCACCATGTGGAACAAGTGCCAGCGCTGCAAGGGCGATGGAAAGTGCACCACCTGTGACGGATCCGGCTTCCGCGGCGTGTGGAAGTGCGACAGCTGCCGAGGCAGCGGCGACTGCAAGGCGTGTGACGGCCGCGGCTGACCCCGGCCCGGACTTCGCAGGTCACGGGCGTGTGACGGCCGTGGCTGACTCCCCCGGGCGCTGACGCCGCCCCCGACCGAGGGCTTCCGCCGGATGAACCCGGCGGAAGCCCCACCCCCTGCTCACAAGCTTGGTAGCGGTTCGACCGCCGGCCCATGCCGACCGGATCCACATCCGGCCCCACCACTTCAAGACCGAAGGAGAACGATCCTCATGAATGAGGCACCTCGCGCGGAGACCGCGCAGAGCAACCTCCCTGGCCGGCAGCCGGAATTCGGCTTCTCGCACATGCCGCCCCAGCCGGGTTGCCCTCCGCGGCCTCAGATGTCGCCCGGCTTCGGGCACATGCAGCAGCCGGGGTACGCCGGCGGCTCCCCGGACATGCCGCAGCGGGTCAAGGCGGCTCGCATCGTCCTGTTCCTGCTGGCGGGCTTCCTGATCATTCTGGGCCTGGCTGCGCTCGCTCAGGCCGAGGCAGCGCAGAGCGCTCTCGATCCTTACAGCGGGTCTTCGGGGTTCATGGCCCCCGCTGTCCACGAGGCGGAGCAGGAGGCGGCTGCACAAATGGTGGTCGCGCAGTCCGGGATGCTCTGGAATGCCATCTACGCCGCTTTCGCGCTCGTCCTCGCCGCACAATTCGGCAAGGGCGGCAACGCCCTGCGCATCGGCACGATCGTCTACGGTGCCTGGCTCTGCGTGGTCGGCACCTTCACTCTCGGCCTCACTGCCGGCACCGCACCCGCCACCATGGTCATGGCAGCCCTCGTAGAGCTGGCCGCCGGTGTTCTGCTGATCGTCCTCATGGTTCAGAAGGACGGCGTGACCTGGTTCGGCCGCCCACGCCACTGACCGCAGCGGGGACGCGAGACCGAACCGCGTCAAGCCTTTGTCCTTCCATGCCCCCACCGATGCACGACTGAGGGGTTTACCTCAGTCGGAGCGGCGCCGGCAGGTCGTCCGCCACGGCCGCGCCGGCTCCGGCATGGTGCGCGTGGGACCAGGCCCCGGACTACCGGTCGATCGCCCGGTTTCGCCGCCGCCACCTGGACGCGCTCGCGGGCCTGTTCACGTGCTACCCCGTCCGCTCACGCACTGCGGGCCCGCAACCGTGCTACAACCAACACGCTTTCCAACTGTTCGTCTGGGGGTTCAAGGATGGTCGGGGGCGTTCTGGCCTGGGGCGGAGTGGCTGAGAAGCAGGGCCCTGAACGCTGCCGTACACGGGCGAATGAGACCAGAATTGAGACCAGCTCTTCTGCGCTCGCGGCAGGTCCGCGAGATTCGAGGCGCCCTACCGGCAGTACTCCGCCGTACTGCCGACGACAGGGGGTTGCCATCCTGAGCGGCGGTGATGGCCCACCATTCCGGGGCCTGCGGTACTTCGTTGAACTCGACGGCGTGCTCGCCCGCGTAACGCTCCAGCGTGTCCCGTACCTCGCCCGGCGTCACTCACGTGGAAGAGGCCTTTTTGCTGTTGATCCGGTTGACGCGGCGGGACGCGAAATCCTGGTGCAGGGGTGCCTCCAGGCTGCCTTCCGGCTCTTGGAGAGACGGTCCACGAAGCGAGGTCGGACGGTGCGGTCGCATGCTGCGGGACCGCGTGGTCGGCTTCGGCGTGCCGTGTCGGTACGAGGCTTCGACCGCAAAGATCGTGATTCATGGAGACCGTGCCGGCGCCGTGCACGGACTCGATCTGCGCTGGCTCCCGTCACATATGACGCGTCGTCCGTCAGGGGGATCAAGTACGGTCATGGCTTCCTGAACGGCATGACGGGGAGGAAGAGATGGGCGACACGGGCAAGGTTCTCGGCATCTCGACGCAGGACTTGAAAGAGGCGGCGCCGACGTTCCAGGAGCAAAGCAAGGCGCTCGGTGATGCGGCGAAGGCGCTCAGGGAGTCCCTGGACGCGCTGGGTTCGCCTTGGGGTGACGACGAGCAGGGCCAGGAGTTCGGGGACGCGTACTCGTCGAAGCGTAAGGAGCTCGAGAAGGGCGTCGGCATCCTGGTGCTCGGGCTGAGCAGCATCCACGCCGCCATGACCGACATGTCCGACGGCTACGTGGACAACGAGAAGCTCATCGAGGGCATGTTCACCAAGGCTCGGGTGCCTGGCGCCGACGGAGACAACGGCGCCAAGTGAACGTTGAGGACATCGCCAAGGACCTTCTCATGAAGGCTGGTATGTGGTGGCCGGATGCGAACTCGGGCAGTCTGCGATCGGCTGCGACGGCGTGGCGGACGTTCGCGGACGCGGTGGACGACGTCATCGGGCCGGTCAACGGCAAAGCTTGTTCTGTCGTTCTCCACAATCAGGGTGAGGCGATCGACGCGTTCCGGGTCTTCTGGGACCGCTATCACAAGAGTGAGGGTGTGGGGTGGCTGGACGACACGGCCACGGCGGCCCGGGCCATGGCCAAGGCGCTCGAAGAGTTCGCCGACGCCGTCGATAACGCCATTGAGCTTCTGTGGACCGAGATCGGTATCGGAGCCACGGTCATCGCCGCGGGCGTGGGGCTCGCAGTATTCACCTTCGGTGCCTCCGCCGCGGCTTCCGCGGCGGCGACCGCGACCATTATCGAAGTCGCCGCCGGGCTCGGCGTCACGGTGTCCACCACCGTCGCCACCATTGCCGCGACCACGTTGACCGGCATCGCCTTCGGTGCGATCGAGGGCATCACCGTCGACCTCGCGGTCGCCCAGCCGCTCAGGATGGCCACGGGCCTACAGGACGGCCTGAGTCTCGACTCGGTGGAACAAGCGGGTATCTACGGCGGCGCGTTCGGTGGGGCTTTCGGCGGCGCCGGCAGTGTGGCACGTGCCGCCAGCGAAGTGGGTGGCTTCTCCAACCTTTTCGGGCAGAACATCCCGATCGGAATCGCGAACCCGAATCTCGCAGGAATCGGGCGCACGCCTTTCGTGCTCGACGACATGGGGAAACGGCGCACCTGGGATCTGTTCCGGAGCGAGAACTCGAAAGTTCACGTTCCCCCCAGGGTGCCGGGCGATCATATCCGGGGACCCCGTATATTTCGGTAATCGGACCACAATCATCGGATACGACGCGAAAACGTTGGCCAATGCGCAACGCGTCGCTCGCGTTCCCGGAAAACATGACGTCATCATCCACGGTACGAACACGGGCGTGTTTTTGCCTGGCCGGGTCAATAGTTCGGGAAAGATCCTCATGGATTTCAAGGTGCACCCGACCCATATTTCGGATGCTATCCGCAGTAATCCTAATTATGATGGTGGCCCGGTGCGTCTGATCTCGTGCCACTCCGGTTATTCCGCACCGAACTCCGTGGAGCTTCCGCTCGCTCAGAGTGTGGCCAACGACCTGGGAGTGCCCGTGACGGCGCCGACCAATAAAGTGGGAACCTCTGCTGAGAAGGGTTTGGGGCAGACGCCGGAGATTGGCGATGGTGGGTATTGGCGTACGTACCTGCCGATGGCCAAGTAATGGGAACGAACAGTGGAGGTACAGTGATCAGGCGAGTCGGCTTCTACAGAGAGTTCAATTCTCAGAACCCGGGTGGATCGACTCCGTCCATTCATGACGACGTTCGGTCTCATGCCTTGTTCGATGAGGCGCAGACCCTGGAATACATGTCGTCATGTCGCGAGATTTACACCACGATGGGGGCGGACCTCGATGTGATTTCGGATGATGAGGAATTTGTTGCTGGGGCTGGATCGCTCATCACTGATGGCACATGGGTATGGCCTCTCGAACTCCAGTATTATATTCGCCGATATCATGTGGAATTGCCGGAAGATTTTCTGGCGGCTGTCCGTGCCGCGAATTACACGCCTCCCAAAGTTTCGAGCGCGCGCTACGTGGAGATCGTGGACGATCTTTTCGGCCCCTCCGCTTTTGGTGAGGGGGCGAACCGCGAGGAAGGCCGGGGAGGGTTCTTCTCCTGGTACCTGTCGGATCTGACTTCGCAGAGCTGGGGCCGACTGCTGGGAGCGCTGGAATCCGCTGGGCTGAACACCCGCCATCTGCTCACCGAGGACATGTTCCTCGCCCGTATCGGTAAGGGCGGTTCGGACTCCCTGCCCGTACGTGACGTGCCCGGTATGGCCGAGGTGCTGGCCGGCCCTGGTGACGGCGAGTTCGAACTCCACCTGTGGCTCGCTCTGGACACCTACACGATCGTTCGGGTGCGTCGGCTCGACGACACCACGACGGCGGTGATCTACGACATCGCACACCTGCAGGAGCCGGAGCGCGAGGAGGTGGTGGCCGCGCTGGTGCGGGCCTTGGACGAATTCCGTGACGAATGCCAGGGTTTCGTCCTCGACCGTACGGGACGCAGCTCCCGCGACGCCTGGGACTCGCTCATCCTTGAGCGCGCCTGGCCGTCCGAGCCCTTCCCGGACAGCGTCGCGGTCGATGCCGGCCTGGGTGCGCTGCCGTCGGGTTCCGGCGCCGTGACACGCGCCGAGTACGGACACCTGGCGGTGTTCAACAGGAATCGCGTGGACGGTGCACAGGCGTAGACGGGTACGGAGGCTTCGCCGCAGCCGCATCGCCGCTTTCGGGTGGCGAGGCCAAGGTGTTGTACGAGTCGGAGGGTACGTGGAGACCGGCATGCGGCAACCCTTCGACGTATTGCCCGGTGAGAGCAATGGTGGAGGATACGAGATTCGAACTCGTGAGGGGGTGCCCCCAACAGGCTTTCCAAATGTTCGCCTGGGGGTCCGACGGGGGCCGGGGGTGTTCTGACCTGCGGCAGAGTGGGCCGTTGGGTGGGCGGCGGACTGGGCTGGACGGGGGTGAAACGAGACCAAAACTGAGACCAGACAGAACCATGTTGTGCCTGCTCAGCGAGAGTCTCGCAGCAGTCTGGAGCCTGTGTTGGCGCCTGCAGTTCTCGCTGCGATCAGCCGGTGTTCTCATCATGGCATTGCGCACGCGAACTCCTCCGGAAGCCGCTCCATCCATGCCATCACCCAGGCCGTTCGGCCTTCCATGCCTGACCCGAACTCGCGCGCCAGGCGGCGGGTCTGCCGCGTCGTGCGAGGAACTGGTCCTTCTCGCGGCTTGGACACCACACGACTTCAGGTCCGGGGGTGCAACGGGCACGGTCGGCGACGGGGCGCGGGGATCGTCGCGGACAGGGCCAGGGTCGTCACGGGTGGCAGGCTCCACGCCTGGCGCACGTCGCCGATCAGCGACCGGGCGCTGTATGAGGACACAGCCAGCTCCAGCCGCGCTTCGGCCAGGCACTGTGGCTCCCCTCCCGGTCCGTGGGCCTCGGCCAGAGCACTGCGCTGGTCGAAGGCGGGGCTGCTGAAGATCTGGAGGAGGGTGAGGGCGTAGTACGTGTACACGGACGCCTCGTGGCTGAGATGGGCGATGTCCTCGGGAAGGGGCGTCGCATGGGAAGTGCCGGGGGCCGACTGGGCGGAGAACCTCTCCAGCGCGCGGGTCACGGAGGCGGCGTGGCAGGCGCAGGCGAAGCGCAGTTGGGCCACGAGTTCACGGTAGGTATTGAGCACGCTCGCGGTCTCGGACGACCACTGCTGCTTGGCCAGCAGGGTGCGGTAGCCAGCGAGAGTCTCGGACAGCTCTTCGAGGATGAGGCGGCGGGAGATGTCGGTGAGCTCCACGGAACTGGTCCGTTCGCGCATCTCCATAATGCGGCGGCCGTAGCGGATGAGGTCACGCGGAATACCGCCGGAGAGCGCGTGGGCCAACAGCGCGTAGGGCGGGGTCAGACCCGGAGCGCGTCGGTCCATGATGGCCCTCGACTCGTCGAGGTCACAGGGCTGAACGTGGATGATGTCGTCTAGGGAGCTGTCCGTGGCGTCGCGGTGGGGCAGTCCGCGGCGAACGAAGGCGGCGCCGACGTCCTCCGAGACTGAGATGAGGTAGTACACGTGCGGGACGCCCAAGATCGCCTTGATCTCGCTAAGGAACGCGCGTGCCTGCACGTCCGAGCCGAGCCGGTCGAGCTCGTCGAGGGCGACCACGGTTCGGTGGCCCTCCTGATGGATCTGATCCGCGATGTGGGTCAGCAACTCGCGGAAGTCGTCGACGAGTTCGGGGAACTTCGGTGGGATCGTGGACAGCGACGAGGTGTGGGTGCCTGCCAGGGCGGCGATCTGCGAAGCTCCCGGGTTGATGGCGGCCGACGTGTTCTGGACGGTCTTGAGGTGGTACAGCTGGTCGCGGCACCGTGTGACCAGCACTGGTTCGAGGCGCTTGGCAGGCCGGGACGCGATGCGCAGTATCAGCGCGGCTACGGTGAGGCAGAGCAGACGCGTCGGATTCTCCCGGTCCAGGAACAACGCGACCGCTTCGTCGTTGCGGCGGAAAAGCTCAACGAAACCGGTCAGGCAGCACAGAGCCGCCGGAGAGAACAGCCGTCGTGCGGGGAACGTCCGTCCGCCCAGTCGGACATTGCCCATCACATAGCCCGTGAGCAGGAGCACCAGGAACGACAGCAGCAGGACCGCTTCGCCGAACACGAACAGAGCTTGGTCGGACAACGCCAGGATGCGACGCCGCAGTTCGGCGTCCCAGGGGAGGGAGGTGACGGTTCCGATTGCCAGGCCGACGGCGAGGATCCGGAGGAGGGTGCGCGGCAGGGTGCGCAGATGACGGCGCCAGCGGGCGGACCGTCGCACCTGCCAGATGAACAGTCCGGCGAGGGTGATGAGGAGCCCGGCGCCCAGGTTTCTCCCCTGCCAGACGTCCAGGATCAGTCTGGTCGACCAGTCGGTCGCGGAGCCGGCGCGCGAGCGCACCGTGTGGTCGTACTGGAGCCACAGGGAACGGGCAGTGGCGAACGAGCCGAGGACGACTAGCGCGGCCGCGAGCACAGCGAAGAAGATACGGCGCCTAAGGACCCGCAGGGCCTGACGCAGTCGGCGCATCCCGCGGACGAGTCCGGAGAGCCTGGTGAACTCCGGAACCCCGAACCCTTCCCGCTTGATGAACTCCTCGCAGACATCGGTGAAGAGGGACAGAAGGAAGTCATGCGGGGTGTACGTGGCGGGGACGTGGGAGGCGACCCTGAAGTCGCTCTCCTCAACCGCGCTTTCGAGAAGCGTGGTCTTGCCGGATCCGCGTGGCCCGCAGACCGCGATGGTGCCGCCTTCCAGGATTGACAGTTTGCGCTCCAGCTCACGCGCCGCGCTACTGGGTACCACGTATCCGCCGCCCTGTAAGGCGCGCAACCCCTCATAGCTGTCGGGCAACAGCACCGAATGCGGATCATCGCCGAGCAGTGCCTCTATCACGAGGAAGACGACGGGGGCTGTGCCGTTCTGCCGGAGGTCGTTCTCCCAGTGTCTTAGCTCGACCCTCGCGCTCAGCGCGCGCGGCTTGAGGGTGAGGAGTCCCCAGACTGCGGTGAGCTGGTTACCGAAGTTCTTCTCCGACCGCTCGGAGCTCCCGACCCAGGCGAGCCCCAGCCCCAAGGCCGCGCCGCCGATCATGGGGGCCCCGAACGTCACCCATTTCGAGTCCCCGAAGTAGAACTGACCGGCGGTTGCAGACATGGTCAGGAGGGCGAGATAGACCCACAGGAGAGTCGAACGCAGATCGAATTCGATGTCCGCTCTGGCCCGGGCCAAAGCGGATCTGGTTTCCTCCAGCTTGTCCGCCGCGGCGCGGTACTTGGCGCGAGGCTCCGTGCACGGGGCGAGCGCACGGGTGATGTTCGCCCCGGTCGCCATCGCGGTGCGCACGGCGTCAGCCGTCACGCCTGGGCGGGTCCCCAGCTTGCGTGCGACGCGGGGATCGGTCAGGCATGCCTCGACGGTCCGGTCGTAGACGGCCTCCTCCGCCGGGTCCGTCCAGATGAAGGACGCGTCGGGTGCCGGTGCGTGAGCCGTCGTGTCTGCCATCCGTGCTCTTTCCGTGGCGTGTGCGAGGCACGAGTGTAATGCGAAGAGGCTTGATTTCAGGGGTGGTTGAGAGTGTGGGTGGGCCTCGTCGTTGATGGGCGGTGCACCCCTGGTGTGACCTTGGCCGGCTGCCACGGGGTGAGGGTAGTGACGCCATGGCGGACGAGCAGCACGACAGCAGGCCGACGCACGACGAGGAGACGACCGGATACGCATGTTCCGCCACCCGGGGGCCCTCCTGTCCGTCGACTGGCTCACGCGCCGTCCTGGATGCCTCCGCGGGCGCTCACCGTGGCGGCCATACCGGTCCTGTGTGGAGCAGCTCAGCCGAGAAGGGCCTCGATCGCGTCTTTCAGTGTCCCGGCGAGTGAGGCCAGGGACGCCACCGACCCGATCGCGAGGCTCAGCATTTCCAGGGTCTCGGTGAGCCGGCGGCCGTCTCGGGTTCAGGGCTGCGCAGTTCTTCGTCAATCCTGGCGACCGCCTGTCGGCAACCGTCAATGCTGTGCACCTCGCCAGCATGTGCGTTCAGTGCCGCCGTAAGCTCGGCGAGTCTGGTCTGCGCGGCCAGAAGTCTGGGATCGTCGGCCCCTCCACCCGAGACGTGGATCTGACGCATGTCGCCGCCGACCCTGCCGGTGTTGACCTGGTTACCGCTGCCGGTGACGTGGGTGCCGCCGCTTTCGCTTCCTCGCCCGAATCGCATGATCAACCTGCCTTCGCAGTTCTGTCTGTTGGGCCAGGGGCATTGCCTTGCTGGTTCATGCTCCCGCCCAGGTTGCCGGTGTTGACCTGGTTGTTGTCGCCGCTGATGAAGTTCTGGGTGATGGCGATGGCCTGACGCTGGAACTCCCCGATCGCCAGCCCGTGGTCCGAGAGGAATGCGCTCACCGTGCTGAACATGCGCGATTGCAGGATCGACACATAGCGCTGGACATCCTCGGTCTGGTGCATGTCCTCGGTCGTGACGCGGCCGCAGTGCTCCCGCAGACTCACTGGCAGCCCGTCGTCTTTCTGCGGCACAATCGCGTCGGCTGTGATGACTGCACTCAGGAGCCCGAGGCCGCGACCGATGACGTTGTAGAGCCGTACCGCCAGTTCAATGGTGTCGCCGCAGGCATGGAGCGGCGTTTCTGCCAGCTTCCTCGCGAGCTCCCAGCCTTTGGCGGGCGTTACGTCCGCCGAGGCAAGCAGGGGCGCCAGGACGTGAGGACGCGTGACGAAGTGGAGGGTGTTGCCCTCCAACGCAGCATGTGCGAAAACGGTGACGACGATCTGGCCGTCCCAGCTGACGACTTGGGCGGCGAGATACCTGCGGGAGAAGTGTCCGGTCGGCGCCTCCCGCGCCTCGGTACACATCTCGGTCGCCTCCGGCCACTCGGCCTTGACGCCCCCTTCGGCATCGCGGCTCAGCTTCTTCCATCGGTTTTGGGGGACGCCGAGGAACTCAGCCACGTCGCAATTCGGCAGCGCGTGAGTCTCGACGAGAATCCCGCTTAGGTGTCGGCCTGGCCCTGAAGCAGGTAGGAGAGGACACCGCTAGCGGCTCCTGTAGACACGGCCATGATTGCTTCTTCGTACATGGGACGGCTCCCCCTGCGGCTGGTGAGTGGCAAGTTCGTGTGAGTCCGTGCGACCTGGTCCCGGTCGCACATCAGAGTTGATTGACCGTACTGGTGACGTCGGGGTGGGGGCCGGAGAATGGGGGCGCTGACCGAAACTCGCCGCTAGACAAACCTCGCGAACACGGCCTGCGGCACTCTCTCACCGTCACCGGCCAGCTGGTCCAAGACGGTTGGCAGGTCGAGGCATCCGAACCGAAGACCGACAGCGGCTTCCGCGTCGTAGCCCTCGACAACGACACCACCGACGTCCTGGGGCACCACCGAAAGCAGCAGGAGGCGGACCGCGCGGAATGGGGGCCTGCCTGGATCGAGACGGGCCTCGTCTTCACACAGGAGAACAGTTCTTGGCTACACCCCGGGAAAGTCACCGACCTCTTCGAACGGCTCGTCGCCGCCTCCGGTCTGCCGCCCATCCGGCTGCACGACCTCCGCCACGGTGCCGCGACGCTCATGCTCGCCGCCGGCATCGACGTGAAGATCATCTCCGACACGCTCGGGCACAGCGGCACCCGCATCACCCGGGACATCTACCAGAGCGTCCTCCCCTACGTCGGGAAGAGCGCGACCGAGGCCACCGCCAAGCTGGCCCCTCTACAGCGGAAGGCGGAGGCGGGGGAAGCCGCCCGCAAGGCGGAGAAGGCCCGGAAGAAAGCCCAGCGCGCCAAGAAATCCGAGGCCGCAGGCAAGAAGAAGGCGAAGCGGAAGAAGCCCGCGAAGTAGGGTCCAGCGGCTCTCCGCTCACACATCGCTCACGCAGGCCCTCCTGCGGCACCCCAGCCATCTAACGCGCCATGCTCGGAACGACAGAAAACCCCAGGTCACGGACTATGTGACCTGGGGTTTCTCGGAGCCCCCTGTCGGATTCGAACCGACGACCTACGCATTACAAGTGCGTTGCTCTGGCCAGCTGAGCTAAGGAGGCATGCCGGAGCAGTGTAACCAACACCGCTCCCTGCGTGGTCCCAAAATTTCGCATCCCTCGGACTACTGACAGATTTCAAATGGCCAGGTAGCGTCGCTGAGGATTCACCCAAGTGGACCAGACCACTCCCTTACTCGGATCGTCCGGCACGTTCCTGCCGGTGAAGGAGAAGATTCAGCATGGCCAGTGTCACGTTCGACAAGGCGTCCCGCGTCTACCCCGGCTCCACCAAGCCGGCCGTGGACCAGCTCGAGATCGACATCGCGGACGGCGAGTTCCTCGTCCTCGTCGGTCCCTCCGGTTGTGGCAAGTCGACCTCCCTGCGCATGCTCGCGGGTCTTGAGGACGTCAACGGCGGCGCGATCCGCATCGGCGACCGCGACGTCACGCACCTGCCCCCGAAGGACCGGGACATCGCCATGGTGTTCCAGAACTACGCGCTCTACCCGCACATGAGCGTCGCGGACAACATGGGCTTCGCGCTCAAGATCGCCGGGGTCAACAAGACCGAGATCCGGGCGAAGGTCGAAGAGGCCGCCAAGATGCTGGACCTCACCGAGTACCTGGACCGCAAGCCGAAGGCGCTCTCCGGTGGTCAGCGTCAGCGTGTCGCGATGGGCCGCGCCATCGTGCGTGAGCCGCAGGTCTTCCTCATGGACGAGCCGCTGTCGAACCTCGACGCCAAGCTCCGTGTCTCCACCCGTACGCAGATCGCCTCGCTCCAGCGCCGTCTGGGCATCACGACCGTGTACGTCACGCACGACCAGGTCGAGGCCCTGACCATGGGTGACCGTGTCGCGGTCCTCAAGGACGGTCTGCTCCAGCAGGTCGACTCGCCGCGCAACATGTACGACCGCCCGGCCAACCTCTTCGTCGCCGGCTTCATCGGATCCCCGGCCATGAACCTGGTCGAGGTCCCGATCACCGACGGCGGTGTGAAGTTCGGCAACAGCGTCGTCCCGGTCTCCCGCGAGGCGCTCTCCGCCGCCGCGGACAAGGGAGACACGACCGTCACGGTCGGCATCCGCCCCGAGCACTTCGACATCGTCGAGCACGGCGGCGCCGCCGCGAAGTCGCTCTCCAAGGACAGCGCCGACGCCCCGGCCGGCCTGGCCGTCTCGGTCAACGTCGTCGAGGAGCTCGGCGCCGACGGCTTCGTCTACGGCTCCGCGCGGGTCGGCGGCGAGGACAAGGACCTGGTCGTCCGCGTCGGTGGCCGCGCCGTTCCGGAGAAGGGCACCAAGCTGCACGTCGTGCCGCGCCCGGACGAGCTGCACGTCTTCTCGACCTCGACGGGTGCGCGTCTCACCGACTGACGCCCGCACACCCGCACCGCAGCCGGCCCCGCACATTCTCCGTGCGGGGCCGTTCGCGCGCCGTGGGGCGTGTTTGGGTTTGGATCCGTACAGCGCCGAAATCCCCGGCACACCGGTCATTTCACTGCGGTTCGTCAACACGTGATTCGAAAAGCATCCTCGAACCATCCCCCTCAAGGGTGACTAAATGTCGCCAAATCATCACTGCCCGCTACGCTCGCTGCGTGACCCACACCGCGCGCCGCATCGGCCGATCCCTCGCTCTCGTACTGCCCGTCGTGATGGTCCTCTCCGGGACTCTCGCCGTCACCAGCGTGCCGTGGGCAGCGCACAATTCCGAGTCACAGGTCCTGACCGCATCGGCTCACAATGTTTCGAAGCGTGCCAAGGCGCGCACCCCGCAGGACATCCTCCGTGACCGACTGCTCGTGGAGCTCCGGGAGAAGGACCCGGGTGTCGCGCTGACGGACCTGCAGCGTTCCGTCGAGGGGCGCCCCTCGCTCGCCCGGCACTGCATGTCGATCGCGAAGGCGCTGGGCCGCGCCGCGGTCGAGCAGTACGGTCCGACGCGCGCCCACCGGTTCTCGCGTCCCGTCTGCGACACGTCGTTCGCCTCGGGCGTCGCACAGTTCAGCTGACCCGCCGGTCCGGGCACCGCATATCGTGCCTGACATGCATACGTATCCGACGCAGGCCGTGGTCCTGGCGGGTGGCCAGGGATCGCGGCTGCGCCCGTACACCGATGACCGCCCCAAGCCGATGGTCGAGATCCCGGGCACCGGGACTCCGATCATCGGCCATCAGCTGTCCTGGCTGGCCGCCGAGGGCGTGACCGACGCCGTGGTGTCGTGCGGTCATCTGGCCGAGGTACTGCAGGAGTGGCTGGACTCGGCAGTACTGCCGCTGCGCGTGACCACCGTCGTGGAGTCCGAGCCCCTGGGCCGTGGCGGCGGGCTGAAGTACGCCGCCGCCCGGCTGCCCGATCCGGAACAGCCCTGGTACGCCACCAATGGCGACATCTGGACGCGCTTCTCCCTGCGCGAGATGGCCGCGTTCCACGCCGAGCGCGATGCGACCGCCACACTGGCCCTGGCCCGTCCCCGTATCCCCTGGGGTGCCGTGGAGACGGACGCGTTCGGGCACATCACCGACTTCATCGAGTCGCCGCCGTCGCCGTATCTGATCAACGCCGGTGTGTACGTCTTCTCGCCGACGTTCACGACGCTGCTGCCGGACCGGGGCGACCACGAGCGGACGACGTTCCCGCGGCTGGCCCGCGAGCGCAGGCTGGCCGGGTACCCGCTGCCGCACGGGGCGTACTGGCGGGCCATCGACACGGCGAAGGACCTGACCGAGGCCGCCAAGGAGCTCGACGGGCAGTAGCGGACGGCGGCGGAGTACGCGAAGGGGCGGTCACCGGTTCGTTCCGGTGACCGCCCCTTCGTCTGCTGCGGTCCGGAGGTCTCAGCTTCGTCTGCTGCGGTCCGGGGGTCTCAGCTTCGTCCGCTGCTGTCCGGGGGTCTCAGCTTCGTCCGCTGCTGTCCGGGGGTCTCAGCTTCGTCCGCTGCTGTCCGGGGGGCTCAGCCGAGCAGACCGCCGATGGGATTCTGCCCGCCGCCGGACGTTCCGCCGGTGGAGCCGCCGCCGCTGTCCGAGCCGCCGCCCGTGGAACCACCGCCGGTGCCGGTGGAGCCGGAGGAGCTCGGGCCGGAACTGCTGGACGGCGGCTGCTGCGGGGTCGTCCGCTGCGGGGGCTGCTGGGCGGTGCCCTGGGTCTGGCTGGGCTGTCCGGCACCGGCACCCGCCTGGCCGGACTCGCGGACGGCTTCCGCAGCGGGCGTGGACGCCTTGGCGGACGGGGTGGTGGAGGCGCTGCTGCGGGAGGGCGAGGGGCGCCGCCCGTCGGGCGTGTGGGAGGCCCGGCCGCTACCGGACTCCTGCGGGAGCGGAGAGCCGGGGAGCTGGTTGGTCGGGTCGCCGTTCGGACCGGGCACGGTGACGACCTCGGAGGAGCGGACAGCGCCGCCGAGCATGGAACCCACGAGAAGAGTGAGGCCGACGACGACGGTGGCGACGACGGCACCCCGGCGCAGCACCCGGCGGCGGAGGTCCCAGATCGCCGAGCGCGGGCCGAGCCTGCGCCAGGCCTCGCCTGCGAGCCGTCCGTCGACGGAGTAGACGGGGGCGCCCGCGATGATCAGCGGGCTCCAGGCGGCGAGGTAGATGATGTCGGGCGCGTCGTAGACGGCGACGGTGCGCCAGGTGACGGTGACCAGCAGGGCGGCGGAGAGGAGAGCGCCGACGGAGGCGGCGACACGCTGCCAGAGACCGAGGACGGTGAGGACGCCGACAACGACCTGGAGGAAGGCAACGGTGAGTCCGGCGCCCACCGGGTGCGAGAGTGCGAAGTCGCGCAGTGGCTCGGCCAGCCCCCAGGGGTGCAACGAGGCCAGCCACTTGACCATGGAGCCGCGCTCGCCGCCGTCGAAGTAGACGGGGTCGCACAGCTTGCCCATGCCGGCGTAGATGGAGATGAAGCCGAGGAAGACACGCATGGGCAGCAGCACGACGCCGAGGTTCATCCGGCGCCCGGGGTAGTACGCGTGCCGTACGGAATCACCGCTGTGGCGCCGCCCCCGGGCCTCGGTGATGTCGTCGTACTCGTCCTCGCCCTCGTCGTACGCCTCCCGGCCGTACGGCCCGGTGTCGACGGGGTCGTAGGCGCCGACCGCCCGGCGCATGGGCGGCAGCAGGGGGCCGCTGCCGTGGCGGCCCGGCTGCTGGGGCGCGGTGATGACGGGGTTGGGCTGGGTGTCTTCGAGCCGCTCGATGACACGGGTGCCGCCCGCACCGGGCCCGCCGTCGAACTCGTGGCCGGCGTAGGGGTCGTACGCGGTGGCCGGGCGGCCTGCGGTGGAGTTCCGTACGGCCTGGAGGAGTCCGGTGGCGCCGGGGTCGCCGGGTGCGGACCTGCCGCTCCACACGACGGGCGAGCGCCTGCCGCGCGCAGCTCCGGCGGAGCCGCTCATGGCGGGGACCCTGGGCACGCCGGCCGGGGCCAGACCGCGCAGCCGCGGGCGCTGGCCGGAGGCGAGCTGCACCCGGAAGCTGGCGTGGTTGACGATGACCTGCGCAGGGTCGCAGTCCACCTTGGCCATGCTCAGGGCGGGTTGTTCGTCGAACCGAGGCGTTCTGGTGTCCACACTCATCTAACCGAGTGATGTGTGTTTAGGACACTGCCTTGACGGGCCCGAAGTGTCCGAGGCCCGTCAATGGGGTCCGGCCGGGGGGCGCCCCGGTCGGCCGCCCCCCGGCCGGGTGCACTTTCAGCCCCGGCGCCGCGCAACCTCGTACAGGACGATCCCGGCCGCGACACCCGCGTTCAGCGACTCCGCGCCGCCCGGCATCGAGATGCGGACCCGGTAGTCGCAGGTCTCGCCGACGAGGCGGCCCAGGCCCTTGCCCTCGCTGCCGATGACGATGACGACGGGGCCGGCGAGGGCCTCCAGGTCCTCGACGGTGTGCTCACCGTCCGCGGCGAGGCCGACGACCGTGATGCCGGCCTTCTGGTAGCCCTCCAGGGCCCGGGTCAGGTTCGTCACCCGGGAGACCGGCGTACGGGCCGCCGTGCCCGCCGAGGACTTCCATGCGCCCGCCGTCATCCCGGCCGCGCGCCGCTCCGGCACGACCACGCCGTGGCCGCCGAACGCGGAGACGGAGCGGACGATCGCACCCAGGTTGCGCGGGTCGGTGACGCCGTCGAGGGCGACGATCAGCGGGTCCTCGCCCTTGTCGTACGCGGCGGCGGTGAGGTCCTCCGGGTGCGCGTACTCGTACGGCGGGACCTGGAGGACAAGGCCCTGGTGGTTCAGGCCGTTCGTCATCCGGTCCAGCTCGGGGCGCGGGGCCTCCATCAGGTTGATGTTGCCGCGCTCGCCGGCGAGCTGGAGCGCCTCGCGGACCCGCTCGTCGTTGTCGATGTACTGCTGGACGTACAGGGTCGTCGCCGGGACGCCGTCGCGCAGGGCCTCGTAGACCGGGTTGCGCCCGACGACCATCTCGGACGTTCCCTTGACGCCGCCGCGCCGCGGCGCGGGACGGCGGGCCGCGGCCTGCTTGGCCTGGGCGCCGGCGATCCGGTTCTTCTTGTGTCCCTTACGGGCGGAGGCGGGCGGCGTCGGGCCCTTGCCCTCCAGGCCACGGCGTCGCTGCCCACCGCTGCCTACCTGCGCGCCCTTCTTGTTGGACGTGCGGCGGTTCCTGCGCTGGCTGTTCCCGGCCATGACCTACCTGTTTCGTTGCTTCTCAGACATGCGTACGTAATTGAAGTGTGCCGCCCGGATCGCCGGGCGGCACATGGTGAGGACTACTGGCGCGGGCCGAGTGTCCACCGTGGCCCGGTCGGACTGTCCTCGATGACGAGTCCGGACTGGTTGAGCTGGTCGCGGATGGCGTCGGCGGCGGGCCAGTCCTTGCGCTCGCGGGCCGACTGGCGCTGGTCCAGGACGAGACGTACGAGCGTGTCGACGACCCCGTGCAGATCGTCGCCGCGATCGCTCTCGCCCGCCCAGTGCTCGTCGAGCGGATCGAGGCCGAGGACGCCGAGCATCGCGCGGACCTCCGCGAGCCGGGCGACGGCGGCTTCCTTGTCGTCGGCGGCGAGTGCGGAGTTGCCCTGGCGGACCGTGGTGTGGACGATCGCGAGCGCCTGCGGGACGCCCAGGTCGTCGTCCATCGCCTCGGCGAACGCCGGCGGGACCTCGGGGGCCGCGGCGACCTCACCGCCCGCCTTCTCGACGACGCGCTGCACGAAGCCCTCGATCCGCGCGAACGCGGACTCGGCCTCGCGCAGGGCCTCCTCGCTGTACTCGATCATCGACCGGTAGTGCGGGGTGCCGAGGTAGTAGCGCAGCACGATCGGACGCCACTGCTTGACCATCTCGCTGACCAGCACGGAGTTGCCGAGCGACTTCGACATCTTCTCGCCGGACATGGTGACCCAGCCGTTGTGCACCCAGTACTTCGCGAAGTCGTCGCCGTACGCCTTGGCCTGGGCGATCTCGTTCTCGTGGTGCGGGAAGATCAGGTCGATGCCGCCGCCGTGGATGTCGAAGGCGGTGCCGAGGTACTTGTGCGCCATGGCGGAGCATTCCAGGTGCCAGCCGGGCCGGCCGCGGCCCCATGGGGTCTCCCAGCTCGGCTCGCCGGGCTTGGACGCCTTCCACATCGCGAAGTCGCGCTGGTCGCGCTTGCCGGTCTCACCGTCGCCGGACGGCTGGCGCAGATCGTCCAGGTCCTGGTTGGAGAGCTCCAGGTAGCCGGGGAAGGAGCGCACGTCGAAGTAGACATTGCCGTCGGCCGCGTAGGCGTGGCCGCGCTCGATCAGGCCCCGCATCATCTCGATCATCTCGGTGATGTGGCCGGTCGCGCGGGGCTCGTACGTGACCGGGAGGCAACCGAGCGCGTCGTAACCGGCGTTGAACGCCCGCTCGTTCTCGTACCCGATGGCCCACCACGGGCGGCCCTGCTCGGCCGACTTCGCGATGATCTTGTCATCGATGTCGGTGACGTTCCGGATGAACGTGACGTCGTAGCCGCGGTACTCGAACCAGCGGCGCATGATGTCGAAATTCAGCCCGGATCGGATGTGCCCGATGTGCGGGGCGGCCTGGACAGTCGCGCCACAGAGGTAGATCGAGACACAGCCCGCTGTGAGCGGTACGAAGTCACGGATCTGCCGGGCGCTGGTGTCGTACAGGCGAATAGTCACGCCTCAAGGGTAGTGGGCGCGCACCAGTGCCCCGCGACCCCTTGGGGATCGCGGGGAAAAGTTTGTGCCGGCCGAGTGTGCCTAGATGCGTCCGACGACCTTTCGCGGGGTGATCCGGACGACCACCCGCTCGTCGTCGGCGCCGGACTCGGGGTTGAATTCCGCGTACTTCTTGCCGGTGTACTTCACGGACAGCTCGTCGATGAGCTCCTGACCGCCCTCGGTGGTGAGCGTGGCGGTGCCGCGGATCTCGGCGTATGTGTACGGCGCGTCGAAGGGCTGCACGACGACGGAGACCCGCGGGTCGCGGCTCAGGTTCTTCTCCTTGCGGCGGCCGACCGTCGTGGAGACGAGCAGATCGTCGCCGTCGCGCTTCACCCAGACCGGGGAGACCTGGGGGCTGCCGTCGGGCTGGACGGTGGCGACGGTGACGAAGACGGGCGTGTCGAGAAGCGCCTTGAGTTCTGCGGAGAGTGCGGCGGTCATGGCGTACGTCCTCCAAGCGGGTCGATGGTGCTCCTACCCGTACCCCAACCCCGCGTCACCGCTCCCGCTTCCCGTTTCTGCGCACGTGCACCTCGGGGTCGACGGGGGCCGACGCAGATGACCGCGGTCCGCTGTACGCAGTGGAGTGCCGCGTCAGTGCCGAGGAGACGGCCCTGAGGGGCCCCGCCCCCACCCACCGGCAGGTCAGCCCGTGCGGTAGACCAGTGCGGTCGCGATCCCCGCGAGGCCCTCGGCCCGCCCGGTGAAGCCGAGCCCGTCGGAGGTGGCGGCGGAGAGCGAGACGGGCGCCCCCACGGCGGCCGACAGCACCTTCTGCGCCTCGTCGCGCCGCTTGCCGATCTTCGGCCGTACGCCGACGACCTGAACGGCGACATTGCCGATCTCGAAGCCCTCGGCCCGTACGATTCGCGCCGCCTCGGTCAGCAGGGTGACTCCGGCGGCGCCGGACCACTCGGGCCGCCCCGTGCCGAAGTGCTGCCCGAGGTCGCCGAGCCCGGCGGCCGAGAAGAGCGCGTTGCACGCGGCGTGCGCGACGACATCGGCGTCGGAGTGCCCCGCCAGGCCGGGCCCCTCGCCCTCCCACAGCAGTCCCGCGCACCACAGCTCGCGGCCCTCTTCGAAGGCGTGGATGTCCGTGCCGATCCCGACGAGCGGGATCACGGGCCCGGTCCGTTCCTCAGAAGCCATCGTTCGCCCTCCTGCGTGCGAGTACCGCCTCGGCCAGCACCAGATCCAGCGGCCGGGTCACCTTGAACGCCTCTTCGTGCCCGGGTACGACCACGACGGGCGCCCCGAGCTGCTCCACCATGCCGGCGTCGTCCGTGGCGCCGTCGCCGCTGACGGCGACGGTCTCGTGCGCGCGTACGAGCATGTCGCGGTCGAAGCCCTGCGGAGTCTGCACGGCGCGCAGCCTGGCCCGTACGGGCGTGCCGAGGACCGGCTCCGGCTCCCCCGGCGGACCGGGCTCGACCTCCTTGACGGTGTCGGCGAGCGGCAGCGCGGGGACGACGGCGGGCGCCCCGTCCCGTACCGCCTCGATCACCGCGTCCACGGTGTCGACGGGCACCAGTGGGCGCGCCGCGTCGTGGACGAGGACCACGGAGATGCCCTCGGGCAGGGCGTCGATACCGAGCCGCACCGACTCCTGCCGGGTCTCGCCGCCGGGCACGACCAGGTAGTCGGTGCGCTCGGGCAGGGCGTGCTCGTCGAGCAGGTTCTTGACCTCGGCGGCGCCGTCCGGCGGCGCGACGACGACGACGAGGGACACGGAACGGGACGCAGCCATGGCCCGTACCGCATGGATGAGCATGGGCGTCCCGCCCAGCGCGCGGAGCGCCTTGGGGGCGCCCGGGCCGAGCCGTACGCCGCGGCCGGCCGCGGGAATCACGGCGGCGGTGCGGTACGGACGCGATTGATCAGACATCGGTTGCACTCCGAAGCTTCGGCATGTTTGTTTCCACAGCCGACATGGGTATGGCCACAAGCGAGCCGGGCGCCACGCCATGACTCGACCGGGCCCTTTCCGTGACACCCGGTCGAAGTCGGACAAGCCGCACCGGTCGCTCGGGATCGGCTACACAAGATCGCGAGCAACGTATCGGGGGGATCGCCGATGAAGCCAACGCATCGGTGAGTCAGAACGTAATCCAGACACGTCGTGGCTGAATCCGGACATGCCGCAGCGCCCGACGACATACCGTGAATACGGTTGTCAGCGGGCACCGCGGCACATTTTTTACGACCGGCGCAAGCCGGTTCAGGACGCGAGTACCTCGTCGAGCAGAGCCTCGGCCTTGTCTTCGTTCGTGTTCTCCGCGAGAGCGAGCTCGCTCACCAGAATCTGGCGAGCCTTGGCGAGCATCCGCTTCTCACCTGCGGAGAGTCCACGCTCGCGCTCACGACGCCACAGGTCGCGAACAACTTCGGCGACCTTGATGACATCGCCGGAGGCGAGCTTTTCCAGATTTGCCTTGTAGCGCCGGGACCAGTTCGTCGGCTCTTCGGCATACGGTGCACGCAGCACCTCGAAGACCCGGTCCAGCCCCTCCTGCCCGACCACGTCGCGCACACCCACGAACTCCGCATTGTCCGCCGGCACACGAACCGTCAGATCGCCCTGGGCGACCTTGAGCACCAAGTAGGTCTTGTCCACGCCTTTGATCTGGCGAGTTTCGATAGCCTCGATCAGCGCGGCCCCGTGATGGGGATAGACCACGGTGTCGCCAACCTTGAACGTCATGTGACAGGTACCCCTTCCGTGGCTATCAAGAGTAACACGAGAACAGCTTCTCCTGAATGGCGTTTTCGCAGGTCAGGGCATATCTCGGGGCTTGACAACAGCAACACGTACGTGCTGCGGAAGGCTCACGGGAGACGGTATTCGCAGGTCGGAGCGGCTGTACGGGCGAGGTGAAACGCGGACGTTACACGCATCCGAACCCTCCTCCGAAGTGGTCTAACGTCCCGTTTTGCCGGATTCCGGATGATGAACTTTCCGTACTCCGTTCGGACATCGATCACCCGTACGAGCGTAAGTGTGGTGGATCAATGGAATTGATCAACGCCCTGATGTGATCGGTTATGCGCGCGGAATGCGCCACGCTCCATGAATTGATCACCGGCGATATGTGAACGGCGCGTGTCGACCGGTTTCGGGATGCGCCGGTCCGCGAACCTCGGCCGGGTGCGGACCCCGAACGGCACCGGCCCGGGGAAGTGCCGGTGCGCGAAGGGGCGGGTCGGGTGCGGGGCGGGACGGGCGGCTCGGTAGCCTAAGGCCGCTGACACACCCTTAGGACGGCTTTACGTCGCCCGCCCCTCCCGTCCGCAGTCCGAACGTTCAAGGAGTTGCCGCCGCCGTGAGCCGCAGCCTTCGACACGGCGCCCTCGCCGCCACAGCCATCGTGTTCTCGATCGCCTCGCTCGCCGCGTGCGGTGCGGGCAATGACGCAGCGACGCTCAAGGTCAGGCCGGACACTGCTGCCACCACCTCCGGTGACATCAGCATCCAGAACGCGAACGTCATCACCCAGCCCGAGCGGAACGCCGAGGGCCCGGCCGTCGTCTCCGCGACGGTGTTCAACAACGGCGTCAAGCCGCAGACCCTGGATGCCGTCACCCTGCCGGGTACGAGCGCCGCGGTGCAGCTGCACGCCGCCAAGGGCTCCGGACCGGTCGTGGTCCCGGCCGGCGGCAGGGTGGTTCTCGGCGGCGAGGGCAATGCGTCCGCCGTGATCGAGAACGGTCGCGAGGCCGCGCAGGCCGGCAACGTACAGCCCGTCGTCTTCAAGTTCAGCTCGACCGGTGAGATCTCGCTCGGCGCGTTCGTCGTTCCGGCGAGCAGCTACTTCCAGGGCTTCGGCCCGAGCTCGCTGCCCGTGGCGCCGGCACAGTCGCCCGAGACCTCCACCACGCCGTCAGGTTCCGCCTCCGAGACGCCGGGAGCCCCGGCGGCCGGGTCGGAGTCCGACAGCGACACGGGCACCCCGAGCGACGCCGCGTCCGCCTCGGCGCAGACCGGCTGACCGTACGCGGGTACGCAGACGGCGGAGGGCGCCCTCCCTTTCGAGGGGCGCCCTCCGCCGTCGCATACGGGCCGGTTTACGGCTCGAACTTGTACCCCAGGCCCCGCACCGTCACCAGGAAGCGCGGTGCGCCCGGGTCGGGCTCGATCTTGGCGCGCAGGCGCTTGACGTGGACGTCGAGGGTCTTGGTGTCGCCCACGTAGTCCGCGCCCCAGACCCGGTCGATCAGCTGCATGCGGGTCAGGACCCGGCCCGCGTTGCGCAGCAGCATCTCCAGCAGGTCGAACTCCTTGAGCGGGAGGTCGACCTTGCCACCGGAGACCGTGACGACGTGGCGGTCCACGTCCATCCGGACCGGGCCCGCCTCCAGCGCGGCCGGCGTGACCTCCTCCGGCTCGCCGCGGCGGCGCAGCACCGCGCGGATGCGGGCGACGAGTTCCCGTGAGGAGAACGGCTTGGTGACGTAGTCGTCGGCTCCTATTTCCAGGCCGACGACCTTGTCGATCTCGCTGTCCTTGGCCGTGACCATGATCACGGGGACGTTGGACCTGCTGCGCAGCTGACGGCAGACCTCCGTACCGGGCAGGCCCGGCAGCATCAGGTCGAGCAGTACGAGGTCGGCGCCGTTGCGCTCGAACTCGTCAAGCCCGTCCGGGCCCGTGGCCGCGATGGCGACCTCGAAACCCTCCTTGCGGAGCATGTAGGACAGGGCGTCGCTGAAGGATTCCTCATCCTCGACGACAAGCACTCGGGTCACGGAAGGACCTCCGGGGCAGGGAATGGTTCAAGGGTGTCGGGGTGAGCGGGTCCGTAGGGGCCCTCGTCGCCGTTGACGATGAGCGGTCCGCCCGAGCTGCGGTCCCGTTCCCGTACGGAGCCCGCTTCGGGCAGCCGCAGGGTGAAGGTGGAGCCCTGGCCCTCCGAGCTCCAGACCGTGACCTCCCCGCCGTGCGAGGCGGCCACGTGCTTGACGATGGCGAGGCCGAGGCCGGTGCCACCGGTGGCCCGTGAGCGGGCCGGGTCGACGCGGTAGAAGCGTTCGAAGACCCGCTCGCGGTCCTTCTCCGAGATACCGATGCCCTGGTCGGTCACGGCTATCTCGATCTGGTCCCCGCCGGGTACGGACAGTCGCCTGGCGGCGATGCCCACTCGGGTACGGGCGGGGCTGTAGTTGACGGCGTTCTCGACGAGGTTGCCGAGCGCCGCTGCGAGCTGGCCGCGGTTGCCCCAGATACGGAGCTCCGCGGTGCCGCCCGCAGCCATGGTGATCTGCTTCGAGCCGGCCTGCTGGCGGCAACGGTCGATGGCCTCGGCCACCAGCTCGTCCACCCGGACCGGCTCGGCGTCCTCCAGCGGGTCGTCGTTCTGCACCCGGGAGAGGTCGATGATCTCCTGTACGAGGTTGGTCAGCCGGGTCGCCTCGATCTGCATCCGCCCCGCGAACCGCTCCACCGCCTCCGGGTCGTCCGAAGCGTCCATCACTGCCTCGGAGAGCAGCGAGAGCGCGCCGACCGGGGTCTTGAGCTCATGGCTGACATTGGCGACGAAGTCGCGCCGTACCGCTTCTATGCGGCGGGCCTCGGTGAGGTCCTCGACCAGCAGGAGCACCAGACGGGAGCCCAGCGGGGCGACCCGGGCGGAAACCGCAAGGGCCTCGCCGCGGCCCGTACCGCGTCTGGGAAGGTCCAGTTCCACCTGCCGTATCTCACCGTCCCGGCGGGTGTCCCTGGCCATGTTCAGCATCGCGTCGACGGCGAGCCGGCCGCCCCTGACCAGACCCAGCGCATAGGCGGCGGAGCTGGCCTTGACCACACTGTCGCTCTCGTCGAGCACGACCGCGGAGGAGCTGAGCACGGACAGGACCGTGTCCACCCCCGGGGGCAGCGGGGCATTGCTGTCGGGCCGCAGGGAGGTGCGCGTCGGCTTCTTCTGGTCGCGCTCGCTCCAGCGGAACGCCAGCATGGCGATCACGCCGGTACACGCACCGCCGATCGCCGCAGCTGCGGCGACTGCCGCGTTCACGTCCATAGGTCAAGGTTATGCGGGTCCGGGAGGACTCTCCCAGCCATCCGAGTGCGGATCCGAACACTCGTCGCCCAGAGTTCACCGAGGAGCAAGGGTTGGTTCACTTGGGCGGCCGGAAGCCGACGCGTACGCCGCCCATGGTGGCAGCGTGGGGTTCATAC
Source organism: Streptomyces sp. NPDC058239 (assembly GCF_042882185.1). Lineage (NCBI taxonomy): Bacteria > Bacillati > Actinomycetota > Actinomycetes > Kitasatosporales > Streptomycetaceae > Streptomyces > Streptomyces sp. NPDC058239. Next base: position 1,204 of record NZ_JBHVWS010000069.1, on the reverse strand, counting down.
CTGGCCCCGGCCTTAGTGAGGACTGGAGAGGGACTTCCATGCGTGACGCGTACCACGAGGAACTCGACTCGATCGGCGAGGGACTGGTCGAGATGGCCCGGCTCGTCGGGTCGGCGATCGGCCGGGCGACGACGTCCATGCTCGATGCCGATCTCAAGCTCGCGGAGAGCGTGATCGCCGCGGACCAGAAGGTCGACGACCTCCAGCACGACCTGGAGGCGCGGGCCATCGCCCTGCTCGCGCGCCAGCAGCCCGTGGCGACGGATCTGCGGATCGTGGTCACCTCGCTGCGGATGAGCGCCGATCTGGAGCGCTCGGGCGACCTCGCCCAGCATGTCGCCAAGCTGACCCGGCTGCGGTTCCCGGAATCGGCAGTTCCGCACGACCTGCACGCCACCATTCTGGAGATGGGGCAGCTGGCGCAGCGCCTGATGGCCAAGGCGGCCGAGGTGATCATCACCAAGGACGTCGATCTGGCGCTCCAGCTGGAGCAGGACGACGACGAGATGGACCTGCTGCACCGCACGTTGTTCCAGCACCTGATGGACGACCGCTGGAAGCACGGCATCGAGACGGCCGTCGACGTGACGCTGCTCGGCCGCTACTACGAGCGCTTCGCCGACCATGCGGTGTCGGTCGCCAAGCGCGTGGTCTACCTGGTGACGGGCGAGCACGCCGACGAGATCCAGCAGCAGACCCCGGTGGAGGGCGCGTAGCCGGAAAGGGGGCCGAGAGCGGAGGATCTTGATGGCGTACGCGGTCGCATCCGGTCGCACATGTGTCTCTGCGCGCGTGCGCCGTTGATGCGCCCGCCCGGTTGGGCATGCAATGGGGTGGGGCGGCACGCCTTGTCCGTACGCCCCGGTCGTACGCGCGTTGCCGTGGCGTACGGCCCTGTCGTACGCAATGAGGAGGAACCATGGCCGATTCCCCCACGACCGACCCCCGGCAGGAGGCACCCGCTGAAGTGGTGCACCTGACCGTGCTCGGCGCCTGCGGCTGCGGCTCGGGCTGCGGATGCGGATGCCAGTCCGGGGCCCCGTGCCAGTGCGGTGGCTGCTCCGGCTGACCGGCCGGCCTGTACGGAGCCGGAGAGGCGCCCCCCGCCGCCCCCGCACCAAACCCCCCCGCCCCCAAAGAACGCGCCCGGGGCGCGCGGCCCCGCCCCCCCCACCCCCACCCCCCCAAGACAGCAACACACCAA
>NZ_JBHVWS010000068.1:0-45912 GCF_042882185.1 Streptomyces sp. NPDC058239 | reverse complement strand
AGCCAGCGCGAACTGCGCTCCATCCTCGACTGGCTGGACTCGGCCGGTATCGAGGCCGACGAGCTGACCGTGCACACCCCCGACCTCGACGACGTCTTCTTCGCCCTCACCGGCGGAACCAACGTCCCCAACCAGCCCAAGGAGACCGTCCGATGAGCGCCCTCTCCCTCGCCATGCGCGACTCGAACACGATGCTGCGGCGGAATCTGCTGCACGCGCGGCGCTACCCCTCCCTCACCCTGAACCTGCTGCTCACCCCGATCATGCTGCTGCTGCTCTTCGTCTACATCTTCGGAGACGTGATGAGCGCGGGCATCGGCGGCGGCGGCGCGGACCGGTCCGCATACATCGCCTATATCGTCCCGGGCCTCCTGCTGATGACCATCGGCAGCACCACGATCGGCACCGCGGTGTCCGTCTCCAACGACATGACCGAGGGCATCATCGCCCGCTTCCGCACCATGGCCATCCACCGCCCTTCGGTGCTCATCGGGCACGTCGTCGGCAGCGTGCTGCAGTGCATCGCCAGCGTGGTCCTCGTCGGCGCCGTCGCCGTGGCCATCGGCTTCCGGTCCACCGATGCCACCGTCCTGGAGTGGCTGGCGGCGTTCGGGCTGCTCGTGCTCTTCGCCCTGGCGTTCACCTGGATCGCGGTCGGCATGGGCCTGATCAGCCCGAACGCCGAGGCCGCCAGCAACAACGCGATGCCGATGATCCTCCTGCCGCTCCTCTCCAGCGCCTTCACCCCGGTCGATACGATGCCCGGCTGGTTCCAGCCGATCGCCGAGTACCAACCGTTCACCCCGGCCATCGAAACCCTGCGCGGCCTGCTGCTCGGCAGCGAGATCGGCCACAACGGATGGCTCGCCGTCGCCTGGTGCCTGGGCCTCACCGCGCTCGGCTACTTCTGGTCGACCTCGAAGTTCAACCACGACCCGAAGTAACCGCCACGGCAGCGCGGGTCATCTCCCGCAACCCGTCCCGCCCCAGGGCGGCGTGCTCCGACACCGCGTCGGCGTACGCCGCCCCTCAGCGTCCTCCTGCACCTGCCAGGCCCGCGCCGCCGAGATCGTCGGCTGGACCGCGGCTGAATGCGCACACGCCGACTCCGCCGGCCACCGGTACAGGACGCCACGGAAATAGGGAGCCCTGGCCGAGGACCTCCGGGCACCCAAGGAACCGGCCCGCGAGGTCCTCGACGACGAGGCTCCGTAGACCTGAGGCCGGCCATGAGCGCGACCACCGGGGCGCCCACTGCGGGCCTTGCCGACGTGAGGGCGACGACTTCGTATCGACGTACGCCAACTTCTATGTCGCCAACGACTCCGTGTTCCTGCCCCAGTTCGGGGACCGGAGGGCGGACAAGCGCGCCCGGAGCATCCTGCAGGAGCACTTCCCCAAGCGCGACATCGTACCGGTTCAGATCGACACCATCGCCTCCGGTGGCGGCGGCATCCACTGCTCCACGCACGATCAGCCCGGCAAACCGGTCGACTGAGCCCGGCCGCCTGCCCCGCGGTGTTCCTGTGGTCGAGCGAGCCGGTCCTACGCGTCCTGGTCACCCCCGCGCGGCAGCCCTGGCGGAGACGGGCGGCATCTCCCCTGCGCAGACCCTCACGCTGCAGACCTCGCCCTCGGTCCGCGGTGATCTCGCCTTCCCGGCTCGCAGCCGGATCGCGGCCGTGGACGTGCCCGTCCGCATGACGCCGCCCAACAGCGACGCCCTGTTTTCGGCCGCGGTCGACGCATCCGAGGCGGACGGCGCGGCGGTGTGCCACGCCGGCGTCGCCCGCTCCGCCCACGTCCTCATCGTCGCCGTGTTCATGATGGCCGCCATGGCGCCGAGGATCTCAAGTCCTTCATGTACGGCTTGAGCCCCTACGGACCCACCTACGGAACGTTCACTCCGCCGGACTCCCGCCCCGCCGCACCACACCCGCAAGCGCGCCCGCCTCCCGACGCGCCGCGGTCTCCCCCATCCCGCGGGTCAGGTCCCCTGCGTCGGCACATCCTCAGAGGCTGCCGCCCGCTCCTGATCGTCACCAGCAGCCAGGACCCCCAGGAGTACCTGGCTGAGCGTGGCCGTGTCTGCGGCCATGTCGATGTCCGGGTCGAGGAGCCACTGGAGCTGGAGGCCGTCGACGGCCGCGAGCAGGATCCGCGCCGCCCAGTCGGCGTCGGGCGTACTGCGCTTGGGCCCGAGGTCCTGCCGGTGATCGACGAAGCCGGTCATCAGACCGGCCAGGCTCTCGCGAAGACGGGGGTAGCGCTCGGTGAAGTAGGCATGTGCCGGGTGGTCGGGTTCGGCCGCTGCGGCGGCAACGTCGAGGAAGAGCTTGACCAGGCCCGGGACCGTGGCGTTGTGGGCCAGAAGTTCGAATGCGGCCTTCGGATCACTGCCGGCGTCTCCGAAAGCGCTCCTGTCGGCCTTCTCGCGCGCCTGCAGGACGGCAGTGAACAGTTCCTCGCGGCTGCCGAAGTGGTGCATGACCCCGGCATCGGTCATGCCCACACGCTGGGCGATGTCCCGTACAGAAACACCGCGGCTGCCGGCTTCCGTATAGGCAGCCAGCGCGGCGTCGATGATCTGCTCCCGCCTGGCGACGGTCTTTCGGTAGGGGCCCCGGGGGCTGCGGCTGGTCACCACGTGATTCTAGGCCGCCGGGCGGACCCGCACGTTCAAAACCTTGACACTCAAAGTTTTCAAATCCATGCTGACCCGAGCCTCCTCAGGCCTTCCTTCTCCGGCTTCAGCGACAAGGGATCGACATGCGCGACAGCAAGCACACGAAGTGTCCGGACCAGCTGACGCTGGGGCAGAAGGCGGCGCTGACCTCGGGCGGCGACTTCTGGCACACCCAGGCGATCCCGGAGGCCGGAATCGCGCCGGTCATGCTCGCTGACGGCCCGCACGGCCTGCGTAAGCAGCCCGAAGGAGGCGATGCGCTCGGGATCGGCACCAGCGTGCCCGCCACCTGTTTCCCCCCGCTGGTGGGCCTCGGATCGTCCTGGAACCCCTCCCTGGTGGAACGGGTGGGCGCCGCGATCGCCCGCGAGGCGATCGCCCACGGGGTCAGCGTCGTCCTCGGCCCCGGCGTCAACATCAAGCGCTCGCCGCTGGGCGGACGGAACTTCGAGTACGTCAGCGAGGACCCACTGCTCGCCGGCTGCATCGGCGCGGCCTGGGTCAACGGTGTGCAGTCCCTCGGCGTGGGCACCTCGCTCAAGCACTTCGCGGTCAACAGCCAGGAGACCGACCGGCTGCGGGTCAGCGCCGAGGTGGACGAGCGGACCCTGCGCGAGATCTACCTGCCCGCGTTCGAGCACATCGTCACCACGGCCCGGCCGACCACCGTCATGTGTGCCTACAACGGCGTCAACGGCGTCCTGTGCAGCCAGAACAGCTGGCTGCTGACCGACGTACTGCGCGGTGAGTGGGGGTTCGACGGCCTGGTGGTCAGCGACTGGGGAGCGGTGTCCGACCGTGCCGCCGCGCTCGAAGCCGGCCTCGACCTGGAGATGCCGCCTTCCGGCGTGGACCACACCCTGGTCGAGGCCGTGCGCGCGGGCGACCTCGACGAGCGTTACCTGGATGCCTCCGCGCGACGGGTCCTTGAGCTGATCGAACGCACCGCCGGCGCCCGGGACACCGCCACTGGCACCGACACCGACGTCAGCCTGGAAGAGCACCATGCGCTGGCCCGGGCCGCCGCCACCGAGTCGGCGGTGCTGCTGAAGAACGAAGGCGGCCTGCTGCCGCTCGACCCGCGCGCCGACACCGCGCTCGCCGTCATCGGGGCCTTCGCCGAAACGCCCCGATTCCAGGGCGGCGGAAGTTCTCATGTGGTGCCCAGCCGTGTGGACAACGCGCTCGAAGCCATCCGTGCGGCCGTCAGCGACCCGGCACGGATCCGCTTCGCCCCCGGCTTCACGCTCGACGGAGTCCCTGACGAGCAACTCGTCGAACAGGCTGTGGAAGCCGCGCGCGGTGCCACGCAGGTGCTGCTCTTCCTGGGGCTGCCCGAGTCGGCCGAGTCCGAGGGCTTCGACCGCACCGACATCTTCCTGCCCGCCGACCAGCTCGCGCTGCTCAACGCCGTCGCAGAGGTCGGCGCGAGCATCGTCGTCGTACTGTCCAACGGCGCCACCGTCCAGATGAACCCCTGGCAGGACAGGACCGCTGCGGTCCTTGAGGGCTGGCTGCTCGGCCAGGCCGGTGGATCGGCCCTGGCCGACCTGCTGTTCGGCATCGCCAACCCCTCCGGACGACTCACCGAGACCATTCCGCTGCGCCTGGAGGACTCTCCCTCCCATCTCCACTTCCCCGGCGGCGACGGCCACGTCCACCACGGCGAGGGCCTGTTCGTCGGCTACCGCTCCTACGACACTCTCGGCACGGCGGTCGCCTATCCCTTCGGCCACGGCCTGAGCTTCACCGCCTTCTCGTACGGCGATCTCGACGTGACCGAGACGGGCCCGAACCGCTTCGCAGCCTCCTTCACCGTGACCAACACCGGATCGCGGGCCGGAGCGGAGGTCGCGCAGCTCTACGTGCACCAGCCCGTTTCGCGGCTGCGCCGGCCCGTCCAGGAGCTGAAGGCGTTCGAGAAGGTGTTCCTGGAGCCGGGCGGGAGTGCCCGCGTAACGCTCGATCTGTACGAGCGGTCCTTCTCCTACTGGTCACCGCGCGACGGCGGATGGACGGTCGATCCGGGTGAGTTCGAGCTGCGGATCGGGGCCTCCTCCCGCGATGTGCGCCTCCGGGCCCGCGTGCGCTGCGACGGCACGGCACGCCCGCGCCGGCTCACCGCCGAGTCGACGATCGGCGAGTGGCTGGCCGACTCGGTCGGAGGCCCGCTGCTCACCGCGGCCATGACAGCCGACCTGGACGACTCCCCTGTGCCCGTGTCCTTGGACGCCTCCGAGATCTCCGCCATGGCCGCCTCGTTGCCGCTGGCCCGGGTGCCGTCGTTCCTCACCGGCATCACGCACGACCACATCTCCGCGCTGGTCGCCGCCGCCGACGGAGCTCTCCCTCAACCACGCTGACCTCGTCCATCGCGCCCTTGTCCGTACCCGGGAAAGCACCTGATCATGAGTACCGAACGACGACTGCCCGACAGCTTCCTGTGGGGGGCCTCCACTTCCGCGCACCAGACCGAGGGCGGCAACACCAACAGCGACTGGTGGGCCTTCGAGCACAGCGGTATCGACTTCATCAAGCAATCCAGCGGTGACGCCTGCGACAGCTACCACCGCTGGCCCGAGGACATGGATCTCCTCGCCGCACTCGGCTTCACCGACTACCGGTTCAGCATCGAGTGGGCACGTATCGAGCCGGCACCGGGTGAGTTCTCCCGTGCCGCGGTCGCCCACTACCGGCGCATGGCCGAAGGTGCCATCGAGCGCGGTCTGCGACCCATGGTGACGCTGCATCACTTCACCGCCCCCCGCTGGTTCATGGAGCGCGGCGGCTGGGCCGCCACCGGTTCGGACGAGCTGTTCGCCCGCTACATCGAAGCGGCGTCAGCCGTCCTCGCCTCCGGTGTCGACCATGTCTGCACCATCAACGAGCCCAACATGGTCGCCGTCATGGCGGCAGTTCAGCGCGCACTCACGTCCGGCGGTGCCCTTCCGCCGCTTGGGCTGCCGCTGCCGGACGAGGACACCACCAATGCCCTGATCCGCGCCCACGCACGCGCCGTCGAGACGGTCAAGTCCCTTGCGCCTCACGTGCGTACAGGATGGTCCGTCGCCAATCAGGTCTATCAACCGCTGCCGGGCGCCGAGGAGGTCGCGGCGGCGTTCCGTCACCCGCGTGAGGACATCTTCCTGGAGGCTGCCCGCGGCGACGACTGGCTCGGCGTGCAGTCCTACACCCGCGGACTCATCGGCCCCGACGGCCCGCTGCCCGTCCCCGACGACGCCGAACGCACCATCACCGGCTGGGAGTACTACCCCCAGTCGCTCGGACACGCAGTGCGCCACTGCGCCGCGCTCGCGCCCGGCACACCACTGATCGTCACCGAGAACGGCATCGCCACCGCCGACGACACCCGCCGTATCGACTACACCACCGCTGCCCTGGGCTCCCTCGCCGAGGCCCTGCACGACGGCATCGACATCCGCGGCTACTTCCACTGGAGCGCCCTGGACAACTACGAATGGGGCCGCTACGAGCCGACGTTCGGCCTCATCGCCGTCGACCACAGGACCTTCGCCCGCACCCCCAAGCCCTCAGCCGCCTGGCTCGGTGCCGTCGGCCGCAGCCGCATCCTGCCTGCCGCGGCCTGAGATGCCCGGCGGGGCAAGCGCCGATCGCCGACAGTCCGCCCCAGTCCCGGGAGGCGGCGGACCTGACACCGCCGCCTCCCGTCAGCCCGAAGCACGTGTTTCCCCGCACCCGCACGAGAGGAGCCGCCCTCGTCATGAAGGCGATCATGGTGATGTTCGACAGCCTCAACCGGCACATGCTGCCGCCGTACGGAGGTGACTGGACGCACGCCCCCAACTTCGCCCGGCTCGCCGAGCGCACGGTGGCCTTCGACAACGCCTATGCGGGATCGATGCCGTGCATGCCTGCCCGCCGCGAGATCCACACCGGCCGCTACAACTTCCTGCACCGCAGCTGGGGTCCGCTGGAGCCGCTCGATGACTCCATGCCCGAACTGCTCAAGCAGAACGGTGTGTACACGCACCTGGTCAGTGACCACCCGCACTACTGGGAGGACGGCGGAGCCACCTACCACGGCCGCTACAACACCTGGGAGTTCTTCCGTGGCCAGGAAGGCGATCCATGGAAGGGCCATGTGGCGGACCCCCCGATCCCGGAGAACCTGAAGCGGCTTCGCTCGGAGGGCTTCCGACAGGACTGGGTGAACCGGCAGCACATGGCCACCGAGGACCGCCACCCACAGACGCTGACCTTCGACGCCGGACTGGAGTTCCTTCATACCAACCGGGCGGAGGACCGCTGGTTCGTGCAGATCGAGACGTTCGACCCGCACGAGCCGTTCTTCAGCCACCAGCAGTACAAGGACCTCTACCCGCACGACTACGACGGTCCCCACTTCGACTGGCCCGACTACGCCCGCGTGACACAGACCGACGACCAGGTCCAGCACGCCCGCTACGAGTACGCGGCGCTGCTGTCGATGTGCGACCGCTCCCTCGGGCGCGTCCTGGACGCCATGGACGAGCTCGGCCTGTGGGACGACACCCTGCTGATCGTCAACACCGATCACGGCCTGCTGCTCGGCGAGAAGGGCTGGTGGGGCAAGAGCGTCCAGCCCTGGTACAACGAGCTGGTCCGGCTGCCGCTGTTCGTGTGGGATCCCCGGGCGCAGGTGGCGGGCGAGCACCGGCAGGCACTGGTCCAGACGATCGATCTGGCGCCGACGCTCCTCGACTACTTCGATGTCGATGTGCCGGCCGACATGCAGGGCGCGCCGCTGCCGGTCGCCGACGACACCGCCGTCCGCGAGGCCGGGCTGTTCGGTGTCCACGGCGGCCACGTCAACATCACCGACGGCCGGCACGTCTACATGCGTGCCCCCGCCACCCCGCAGAACGCTCCCCTGGAGGAGCACACACTGATGCCGACCCATATGCGCGGGCGCTTCTCACCCTCGGAGCTGGCGGACGCCACCCTGGCGGAGCCCTTCACCTTCACCAAGGGCGTGCCGACCCTGCGCACCCGAGGCCGGACCTTCTTCAATCCCTACCAGCACGGCACGCTCCTCTTCGACCTGGCCGGCGACCCCGAGCAGCGGACGCCGATCGTCGACGACGCCGTCGAGCAGCGCATGGCCACCCTCATGGTGGAGTTGATGCGCGCCACGGACGCACCGCTCAGTCAGTACGAACGGCTCGGACTCCCCGCCGAGGGACCGGTGGGCGAAGAACACCTGCTGGCCCGCGTCCAAGCCGAACAGGCGGGCAAAGCCGCCGAACCGCTGCCGCACGCCGATGACTACCCGGCCGGCCGTCTCTCTCTGCGCACCCCCGTGAAGGCACTGATCTCCGATCCCGTCGCGGTGGAGATCCTGCGCCGTCATGTGCCCGGACTCGTCGACTCCGAACTCCTGCAGGTCGTCGGGGCCACCCCGCTCATCGACCTGGCCGCGCTCGCGGGCGGGCTCCTGTCCTCCGCATGCCTGCGCGAGGTCGCCGAAGAGCTTGCCTCGCTCTGACACCACGAGCCGTGCACCGGTGCCGTCGAGCCCCCGGTACACGCCCCCTCCCCGCCTCACCCGCTCCTGCGCAGAAAGAGGTGTCGCGATGGCCGACCTTGCCCGCGATCCCGCCAGACTCCACGAGGCCGCCCAAGGCACCGTGGTCCAGGGCCGTTGGAGGCAGCTGTCCCTCCTCGGTGGCACCATGCTCATCGACGGTGCCGAAAGCGGCCTGATCGTCGGCCTGTTCCCCGTCATCCGACAAGCCCTGGGCCTGTCGCTCGGCGCCCTGGGTGTGCTGGCCGCCGCCGGCAAACTCGTCGGCGTCATCACCGCCCCGCTGTGGGTATGGGTGGCGCACCGCTGGTCCCGCAAAGGTGTCCTCGTCGTCGCCACCGGGCTGTGGGGCGTGTGGGGCGTGGCGGCGGGATTCGCACAGAATTTCACCCAACTCCTCTTCCTCACCACCGTGCTCGCCGCCGGTTACGCCGCGGCCCAGCCCATCGTCACCGAGATCGTCGGCGACCTGTTCGACACCCCTTCGCGCGGCCGGGCCATCGGCCTCCTTTACGGAGCGGTCGCGCTGACCAGCGCCGTCCTGGCCGCACTCAAGGGACAACTGGCCGGCTTCGAGGACGGCTGGCGCTGGGGTCTCTGGGGGATCGGCGTCTTCAACGTCCTCTTCAGCCTGGTGGTGTGGTGTTGGCTGCGCGACCCCGGCCACGGCGCTGCCGAACCCCAGCTCGCCGACCTCGACCCCAGGGCCCGCAAGGCGACCGCAAACGTCACCCGGGACCAGGTCGCGGCGCTGCTGAAGATCCGCACCTTTCTGCTCCTGCTGATCTCCCGTCTTCTCTCCGGCCACCTGCTGCTGACCGCCTTCGCCGTCGTCTACCTCGTCGACGTCTACGGCTTCACGACCCAGGCCGCCTCCATCGTCCTGCTCCCCCTCGGCATCGGCTACTTCGCCGGTACCGTGCTCGGCGGTCTTGCGGCCGACTGGGCCTCCCTCCGCAGCCCCCGCTACGGACTGCCCGCCGTACTGCAGACAGCACAGATCGCCTTCGCCGTCCTGGCCTACTTCGGCACTCAGTTCGACTACGGTTCCCTCGGTGTGTTCGGTCTGTTCTTCGCGCTCATGGGGATGGCTCAAGGCGTCAACCCCGGTATCAACCGCCCGATGGTCATGGCGGTGACAGCGCCTGAGCTGCGTGGAGCCGCCTTCACCGTCTACGGCTCGATCGTCGAGGCCATAGCCTGGGCCATCTTCAGCCTGGGCGCCGGGTACCTCGGCGAGATCATCGGCCTGCGGGAGGTGTTCCTGTGGGGCCTGGTCATCCTGATGCTCGTCAACGGCGCCTTCCTGACCCTGCTGTACCGCCCGTACGCCAACGACGTGCGACGCGCGCAACAGGACCTGGATCAGCGGCGAGCGACCGCCCTGTCCTGACCAGCACACCGGCCGAGGTGAGAAGTCGAACAACGCGGTCACCGCGTTCGGCGGGTGCCTGGACCGACACAGCGTCGAGCCGGGGTTCATGGCCGTCGTCGGGTACGCGGACGAGCACCCAGTCGCCTACGCCTATGCCTACGCCATCGAACACGGCGACCGATACAGGCAGCGCACCGGCCCGGCACCGTCGGAGAACCGCACGGAGCATCTGGCGGTGGCTCACCGTCCCACGCCGGGCCACCGACGCCAGGCGGTCCTCGGCGTCCCACGCGTAGCGCCAGGTTTCCGCGCCGAGCTGTCACGTGCGCCAAGGGTCTGGCGACAGCCCTTGCGCCGCGCCAGAACCCCCTGATCAAGAGTCCTCGCGGTGGCGCCGCGTGCCGGCGCCCGGTGAGGTCGTACAGGCGAAGCTGACCGTTTCAGGCCAATGACCAGCGGGTTTCAGGAAAATGGCAGGTTTGTTGTCGAGGGTCTTCGGTACGCTCGCCCGTCCGTGTATCCGCCGCACGGGGAAGATCTAGGGGGACGAAGAACGTGAGCACCACCGCTGGCCCGGACACCGCCGGCCACCGCATCGCCATCCTCGACGAGGACCCGCTGCGCGCCCGGCGCGAAGCGCGCGAGCTGCTCGCCGCCCTGGCCGATACCGATCCACGGGCCGCGCTCGACATCCCGCGCCCACGGCCTGAGGACGAGACCACCAAAGGCGGCCCGGTCGCCGACCTGATCGGACTGGTCTTCAGCGGGGGCTCGCTCGTCGCCGCCGGCATTCAGGTCTGGCTGGCCCGCGTACCCCAGCGGGCCATCGTCATCACCCGGGCGGACGGGGCGATGCTGAGCGTGTCCGGCAAGGAGGCCCGGGCGGACAGCGAGCTGATCGACAGATTCCTGGCCGACGGTGTGGCCGAGGCCGGGGACGAGAGTGGCGCCGATGCGGGGCCGGGCGCGCAGTGAGCGACAACGACCGGTACGCCATGCTCATCGGCGTATCCACGTACGACAGCGACCGCTACCACGACCTGCCGCCCGTCCGGGCAGACCTGCACTACATGCAGGCGGTGCTGGAGAGCACCGAGATCGGCATGTACAACGACTGCGCGATGGTCCCCGAGCCGACTCGCGCCGAAATGCTGTACGCCGTCGAGCAGTTCCTGGAGGAGCGGCAGCCCAGCGAGACGGCGCTGCTGTACTTCAGCGGGCACGGCCAGTTCTGCGAGGCAGACGGGCAGCTGTACTTTCTGACCCGAGACGCTGACCCGGACGACCTTCCTGGCACGGCGGTCCCGGCCGAGTTCCTGGAGCGGATGCTCCAGTCCTGCCGGGCCGCGTCCAAGCTGGTGCTGCTGGACTGCTGCTCCAGCGGGTCCGTCGTCCAGGGGTGGACGGCCAAGGGCGGCCCGGACACCGACGAACAGCCTGCGCCCAGTACGCTGCTGCGCCCGACCGGCGTGTACTTCATCACCGCCTCCGACGCCCTGCAGGCCGCGTCCGCGATGGCACCGGAGGGGTCTTCCCTCGGTACCTCCCGGTTCACCGGGGAGATCGTGGAAGGGCTGCGGAGCGGGCGGATCAAGGAGGGCGGCTGGATCACCCCCGACGACCTCTTCGAGTACCTGACCGCGCAAATGGTACGCAGAGGCATCCCCGAGGAGCAACGGCCGACCAAGTCCACGATCCGGGCCACCCACTCGCTGCCCTTCGCGCGCTCGGTGGCCCGTGCCGTCAGCCTTCCCGCGCCGCCGCGCGACGCGGCCCACAGCGCCCCACAGTCCGGGGTCTCCCCCACCCTGCTGAAAGCGCGGCAGCTGGTCGCCCAAGACACCGGGGAGGGCGTCGACCGGCAGCGGCTGCTGCGGTACTACGCGCACTGCCTCGGCGCCCAGGCGGCATCCGGCATGATGCCCGACCGCGACAGCAACCGGGACTCTGCGTACTTCCTGCTGGGCCGGGGCCCGGAGACGATCCAGTCCGGCCTCGGGCGCTCCTTCCCTGCCCCCGGACAGTTGCCCAAGCCGAAAACCACGGGTGCGCAGGCCGACGGGGCCGGACTCCAGGAGTACTGGTACGGGTATCCCGCGATCACCCTTCCCGAACGCGGCGGGGACGGCCGCCGACGGGCAGCGGTGCGGATCGCGCCGCTGCTGGTCCAGCCGATGGAGCTCACCCCGGACGAGAACGGCCGCGACCTGCTGCGTCCGAGCGGGGTCCCGTCTCTGCACACCGGTGTGATCACCGAGCTGCTGTCCGACGACGAGGCCGCCGAGCTGCTGACCCACTGGCAGCCGAGCTGGCAGGAGGGCAACGGCGCCCAGATGGTCAAGGCGGTACGGGAGCTCCTGACCGAGCTCGGCGTTCCGGAGCTGGAGCCGCTCGACCTCTCCTCACTCAGCGAGCGGTCCGTGATGGACTCGCTGCGGCCCGGTGCCCACAACGCCGCCGTGCTGCTGGCGCCTTCCGGCATGGAGCGGGTCGCGACCGAGGGCTTGGTGGACAACCTGCTCCAGATGTCCACGCGCGCCGGTCAGCTCGCAGGTACCGCGCTGGATGCCCTCCTGACCGGCAGCGACGACAGTGGTGACGGCACGGGGCGTGACGCGGCGGCCGTGACGGTGGTTTCCCCCGGCCCGTGCAACGAGAGCCAGGAGCAGGTGATCTCCTCGGCGATGACCCGCCGACTCACCGTCGCGACCGGCCCGCCCGGTACCGGCAAGAGCGAGGTGGTGACGGCTGTGGTAGCGACCGCCGTCGCCGCCGGGCAGTCCGTACTCGTCGCGTCCACGAACAACGAGGCCGTCAACGTGGTGGCCGAGCGGTGCGACGAGATCTCGCCCGGCCTGCTGATGCGGACCGGGAACGTGGAAGCCCGGGAGCGGGAGGCAGCGAAGCTGGCCGGACTGCTGGCCGAGCCGGTCGCGGCCCCGGCCCGGGGTGCCGCGACCGTGGCCGGTGAACTGCGCAATCGCCACGCGCGTTCGGCTGCGCTCCGGGCGGAGGCGGCAGGCCGGATCGGCGAGGAAGCGCGCCTGCTGGAGCTGGTCCGTGAGCGGGCGCGTCGGGCGGACGCGCTCGCACTGCCCGTGCGACTGCTGGAGGAAGCCTGCGCGGCGAAGGTGCCGGCTGCGCTCGCCAGCTGGGAGGAACGTGCCCGGAGGGCCGCCGGGGCCGGATGGCTGACCTTGGGCGGGTGGCGCCGCGGGCGGGCTCTCGCAGCCCTCGCGGGTTCGTCCGGCGGCGGATCCGAGGCTTCGTGGCCGGCCTGGGCCGCGGAGCGCCCTGTCTCTCCCCAGCTGCTGCTCGACCTCGCGGAGACCGTGGCAATGGAGCGGGCCCTGCGGGAGCTCGTACCGGAACATCTTGCCTGGGACGAGGACGCGCTGAAGCAAGCTCGGTTGGGGAGCGCGACCGCGTCCTCCGCGGTGTCGGGGGAGCTGGCGCATTCCGTGGCCGCCGAGGCCATGGTGCGGGGCCGGTCGCTGATGAACCAGCGGCTCCAGGCGCTGCGCCGACGCTCGGGTTTCCAGAAGAGCCAGCGCAATCTGATGGCGCACCTGAAGGCGTGGGCCATCAGTACGCACTCGGTGCGCCAGCTCGAACTCGCCCCGAAGCTCTTCGACCTCGTGGTGATCGACGAGGCGAGCCAGTGCTCGATCCCGTCGGTGCTGCCGCTGCTGTTCCGGGCGAAGCGGGCGCTGATCATCGGCGACCCGATGCAGCTCGGGCACATTCCCGGGATCAGTCCGGCGCAGGAGCGGCAGGCACGAGTGCGGGCGGGCCTGACCGCCGCGCAGTTGGAGGACCACCGGCTGACCTACCACGTGTACGCCTCGTACCACGCGGCGGCACAGCATGGTGAGGCGGCGCTGCTGCTCGACGAGCACTACCGGTGCCATCCGCAGATCGCGGACGTGGTCAACGGCTACTGCTATGCGGGCCAGTTGCAGGTCCTCACCGATGTCCGCAGGCAGGTGCCGCCGGTCGATCCGGCGGGGGCGGCCGATCCGGCGCCGGTGCTCGGCTGGGTGGACGTGCCGCACGGCGAGTCCGCGGCGGGCAGCGGCGGACGGTCCTGGCGCAACCCGGCCGAGGCGGACCAGGTGCGGCGGACAGTGGACGAGCTGCTGGTACGGCTGCCAGAGGACGCCACGGTCGGGGTGGTGACACCTTTTCGCGCACAGAAGGAGGCGCTGGCCCGGGTGTGGGCGGGTGACGACCGGGTCCGGGTCGGTACGGTGCACGCCTTCCAGGGCGGTCAGCGTGACGTCATGGTCCTGAGCCCGGTGGCAACGGACAACACCCCGCCGAAGACGACGCACTGGGTGGCGAGCCAGGTCAACCTCTGGAACGTCGCGGTCACCCGGGCGAAGTCGCAGCTGATCACGGTGGGGAGCCATCGCTTCTGGCAGGGGCAGGCGGGTCTACCGGCCCTGCTCGCGGAACGCTCGACGGTGCTGCGCGCGGGGGCCTCCGCAAACCAGGACACGGTCCCAGGTCCCCCGGCGCCGGCCGGATTCCGCGAGGAGCTCGCCGACCGTCTCCAGGAGTATCTCGGTACCCGTGGCATCACCGACCTGGAACGCGCGACGGTGGTCGGCGGGCACACGGTGGACCTGCTGTTCACGGTGGACGGGGAGAACACGGCGGTGCTCATCGACACAGGCCCCCTGCCCGGGCAGGACCCCGCCCGCCATCTGCGGCTCACCCACGCACGCGGTGGCCTGCTGATCGGGCTGCCCTCCGGCGGCCGGGGGGCGAAGCCCGCGCCGGTGGCCCGGACAGTGCGGCTGCCGGCCTGGCGGGTGCTGGCCGGCCAGGCGATGCTGGATCCCCCCTTCGTCTGATCACTCCCGCACAGGGGGTCTTGTGGGCCCGGGTCACGCGCGCAGACTGCCAGACGGCGTACGACATGGGCTGGACTTTTCCCACGCTGAGCCCCGGCAGCTCGGTGGGCTGCCGGGCTGGGGTCCCGTAGTCTCCGTGGCCGAGCCACCGTACGTAGCCGCGGCCCCTGCCCGACAGCTCACGCCCAGCCCAGCTGACAGACCCTCAGGGCATGCGTCACTCGTGCGTCAAACCTCGCCGCGACCTTCCCGCCCTGCCGAGTTCACCACTCACCGAGACCTCGGAAACCGCAGGTCGGACGAGCCCGCCCATCCACCCGTTGCACAAGCAGAAACAAGTCAAACGGGCCGACCGGACCCAGAGATGCCCGGCTCAGGCGCCCAACTTGACCGGCTCCAGAATCGCCACGCACTCCACATGATGCGTCATCGAAAAGATGTCGCAGGCAGGAGTCCTGTTTCCGAGTCGAAGTACTGACCGGGGAAGCGCAACGGTGTGTACGTCGAGCTAGTCGCTGTCCAGACAGTAGTGCTCCACAGAGTGCTACGGGTGTGCCACGTGACGTCGCCTCTTTCGTCGACGAGTTGGCGGCCGGGAGCGGTTCGGGGACACGCCCGACGCACTGCCCGCGCCGCCGGACCCGGGGCTCCGATTGACGGCACGGCCGGGGCGGTGTGACGATGCGCCGATGTCGGACCTGCACGCCCGGATGGCCGCCCGGGTCGGTGACCTCACGGCCGTCGTGGTCGCGCGCTGCGCGGCGGAGGCGCCGTTCTACGGGGCGCTGCCCCGCGCCACCCTCCAGGGCGAGGTGGCGCGGTCCATCGCGGCGGTGCACGCGCTGTTGCTCAGGGCGCTGCGCGACGGCGGCGGCGGGGGTCCGATGGGGCCGGGCGATCTGACCCGGCTCATCGAGTGGTCGGCGCGCCGGGCCGAGGAGCGCGTCCCCCTGGAGGCGGTGATCGCCGCATACCTGATCGGCGCCGAGGTGTGGTGGCAGACGCTGACCGAGGTCGCGGAGCCCGGTGAGCTGGCCGGGGCGGGCGGCAAGCTGCTCGCCTGCCTGCACGCCGCGCTGCCCGCGGTCGTCCTCGCCCACCAGAACGCCCAGGAGGACCTCCACAGCGAGGACAAGCGCGTACGGCGGGCCCTGCTCGGCGCCCTGCTGGCAGGACGGCCGTACGAGGAGCTGGCGGGCGTGGCGCGGGTGGCCGTGGTGGGTGAATACGAGGTGGTTGCCTTCGCGTTCGAGTCCGACCCGCCGAGCAGATTGGTGCAGTCCTCGCTCGACGCCTTCACCGGGATCCCTGTGCTGATGGACCACGTCGCTCGGATCGCCTTGTTGCCGGGCAGGTCCGACGTGCCGGGCCTGGTGGCCCGGCTGGAGAAGGACGTGGGGCAGCCCGTGCGCGCCGCCGCCGCCCGCTCCTCCGTACCGGCGGCCATCTCCTCGGCGGCGCAGGAGGCCGGCCGCGTGCTGGATCTCGTCCGGCGCCTGGGACGCCCGCCCGGGTGCTACCGCCTCGACGACGTGCTGCTGGAGCACCAGCTCGCGCGCCCCGGGGACGGCCTGGTGCGGCTGGCGGCCAAACTCGACCCCTTGGAGGAGCATCCGTACCTGCTTGAGACGCTGCGCGTGTTCGTGGAGCGGGGGCTCAACCGCCGCCAGACGGCGTTGGAGCTGTGCGTCCACCGCAACACCCTGGACTACCGGTTGCAGCGAGTGAGCGCGCTGACGGGCCTCGACCTCGCGGTTCCCGCGCAGGCGCGGCTGATCCAGGCGGCGCTCGTCGCCAGGGACCTGGCCGGGCCCGCGGATCACCGCGGGGTCACCGGATGGCAGGGATCATCCGCAGGAGCAGCGGAAAGCGGATGAACCACGGCCGTCGTCGGCGAGCGCTCGGCCTGTCATCTGTCAGAGCCAGGCGCCGAGTTCCTCGTGCCGGGGTGCGAGGACCGGGCCGGCGCCGGGGTGGTCGAAGACCATGACGGGCCGGTCCGCGTTCCAGCCGGACCAGCCCGGCTGTCCGGTGGTGGCGAAGGCGACCCAGGCCCGGTGCATGGCGTCGGCCAGTGGCTGGGGCGCGCCGGGCCCGGTCAGATCCTCGGCGGCGCGCAGGTTGTCGAAGACGAAGCCGAGTTCCAGCGCATGGCACGCGCCGAGTCCCATCACGGGCGAGCGCCAGCAGAATTCGTAGACGAAGGTGCGGGCGGGCCGGGAGTCGGCGAGGCGGTTGAGCGGCCCCCGCAGCAGCAGGTCGGTGGCCATCTCTCCCAGGATCTCACCGGGTTTGGCGTGCGGCCGGGTGGCTCGGTACAGGCGTGCCACGCGTTGCGGGACACGAATCTTCAGCAGTGCCAGCCGCAGGGTGAGCCGACTGATCCGGTCCACGGTTCCGCCGGGTACGAACCACAGCCGGTACTCCTCCCGGTTGCAGCCCAGCAGCAGGTCGGCCTCGGGAAGGGGCGGGTCGGCGGGCACCACGTCGCCGTCGACCACGATGTGGAAGCCGGGACCGCCGCCGATGGGGTCGGACCGGTCGACGACGGCGGCCTGCGCGTCCAGCAGCAGGTCTCGGTCCACCGCCGCGAACGCCTCGGCGGTGGCCGGGATCCGCAGTCTCTTCGCCATCGACCGTACGGTCTTCGCGCCCTCGCGGCGCGACATCGTGTGCGGCGGGCCGCTCTGCAGGATCGCCCGGTGGAACAGCCCGGCCGCGCCGGGGCTGGTCATGAGGGCCGCGACGCTGATCGCGCCGGCGGACTCCCCGCACACGGTGACGTTCGCCGGATCTCCGCCGAAGGCGGAGATGTTGTCGCGGACCCAGATCAGGGCTGCGATCTGGTCGAGGAGGCCCCGGTTGACGGGGGCGTCGGGGAAGACCCCGAACCCCTCGACGCCGAGCCGGTAGTTGACGGAGACGAGGACCACCCCGTCGCGCGCGAAGGCGCCCCCGTCGTAGAGCGGCAGGTTCGCCGAGCCGTTGCGCAGGGAACCCCCGTGGATCCAGACCATGACGGGCAGCCGGCCCTCGCCGACGGATGGGGTCCAGACGTTGAGGTTGAGACAGTCGTCCCCGGCGATGCTCGGATCGGGTATCAGCCGGTCGAGGGGCGGGCGGTAGGGGCGTTTGGGGGCGGTCGGCCCGTACTCCAGAGCGTCTCGTACCCCTTCCCAGGACTCGACCGGGGCGGGAGCGCGGAAGCGGTGGGCGCCGAAGGGCGGGGCGGCGTAGGGGATGCCGCGGAAGGTGGCGATCCCGTTGTGGAAACGGCCTCGGACCTTGCCCTGCCCGGTGGTCGCGATGAGGTCCATGGCGGTCCTTCCATGTGCGAACGGGGGCCGGCCGCCCCTGGTCGCGGGAGCGTCAGGGGCGGGCGGCGTGGATCGGGACGGCCGCCGGTCACGGCGAAAAGGATCTCCGGGAGCGGGTCACCGGTTTGCGAGGCCGTTGCGGCGGACGTCGGACCAGGTGCCGCTGTCGGTGCAGATCCCGCAGCCGGCGCCGAAGAACTGTGCACGCGCCGTCTGGTCCCCCATCAGGTGTGCCTTGAACCAGGCGGTGGTGGGCGCGGCGAACGGGCCGGGGTCGCCCACGACCGTGAGGTGATCGGCGCCGCGCAGTTCCCCGTAGATGGCCGGTATGTGGTCGGCGTCGTTGTAGAAGGCCTTGACCAGGAAGGGGAAGACGATGCTGTCGTTCTGCCCGGCCAGGAGGAGCGCGGGTACGTGTACGTCGTCGATGTCGGCGAGCGGCCCGGGCTGGATGGGCAGGATGGTGTCGATGCGCGGGTCCGCGCCGACGACGATGGCGGCGGCGCCGCCCTGCGAGTGACCGGACGCGCCGATGTGCTCCAGGTCGACACGGTCGTGGAAGGGGCTGCCGGGGTCGGCGTTGCGACGGGTGAGCAGGTCGATCCCGGCGCGCATGGAGATGCCGAGGTTGGACTGCGGGGTGTTGGCGGCGGCGACGATGAAGCCCTGACTGGCCCAGTGGAGCAACAGGTCGCGGTAGACGACCGGGAAGGCGAAGGTGCCGTTTCCCCACACGATCACGGGGTGGCGGCGGTCGCTGGTCGCTATGTCACGCGGGTAGTACAGGGTGGTCACCACCCCGACCTCCACCGCGGTGGCGTAGGGGCCGGGAGCGCCGTAGTCGGCCGCGGCGACCTCGGCACTGGCACCGGCGGGGGAACCGGTGGACGCCGCGGCCGCTCCCGTGCCGGCAGAGGCCGTCAGCAGGAGCAGGAGCGAGGTCAGGGGGACGAGCAGTTTTCTCCAGAGCACAGCGGACTCCCGATGTCGTCACGGTGAACTGGATGTTTCATCCGGCTCACGCCTTGTCTGATCGCACATCCTGAAGCACGGTTCGAGACCCGTCTCTGCGCAATCGCGGCAAGCAGCGACGTCGGAGTTTGTGCAACATGCCGAGAGGCCTGAGCGCGGTGAGGGTGCCATGCTCGGTTCCGCCGCTACGACAGAGAGCCCGCCGCCCGGTCCCGAGAGGAGAACGCCGGGAACGGAGAAAGCCCCGCGCACCGTCCGCCCCGGCCCCGTCCAGGCAGGTCCTCTTGAGAGGGACTCGGGAGACCCGGACGGGGGCCGGCAGCGGGAAGCGGTGCGGGTGGCTGTGAACGACTTTTCTTGGCTCAGAGGAATCGTCGAGGACGGAGTCCATGCCGCTCGCGGCACGATCGGTCACTGAGCCCTGCCCCGCCGGTCTCTTCCGCTGACACCATCCGTCCAGGGGAAAGACGGCATGGGCGGCGGACGACCATGCGGACCAGAGGGCTACTCGTCCGACGCTCCGTCGGGACCAGCGTCAGGACGGTTTCCCATACGCCCCGCGGAGTACAACGCGTCCACCGTCTCGCACGACGTTCACGAAGCCGCAGGTCAATCCCTCTCCCTGGTCCCCCGACACGTTCCACGTCGTGCACACGTGGAAACAGGTCGGCGGCCATCAAGCAGCCTGAAGAACCAGAGGAAACAGCAGGTCAGACGCCCTTTTCGGCAAGCTCCAGAATCGCCACGCACTCCACGTGATGCGTCATCGAAAACACGTCACCGATAGTCGATGCGGGAGAAGCTGCAGGTCAGACGGGTCTCCTCGGCTCTATACGCGGGCTGCCAGGGGCTCGGAGCGTCATTTGAGCGTCACGGCAGGTGCGCACGGATTTCAGCCTGCACCACCTGGCAGTCCGCCGCCTGCGGCCAGGGCCCGCCACAGTTGGGCCACATCGACCCAAGCCCCGGCTGGCGCATCGTAAAGCCCTCTGTGCCGCCAGCGGTGATCGCAAACAGCGACCGGACCGATCATCACCGCAGCGCCTCAGGCGGTCACCATTTCGCTTCCGGCCTCGAGCCCCCAACGCTCCTGCGGACCTTCCGCAAAGAGCCGAACCCGCACCGGGGTGAACCTGCCGATACCGCGACACGGGGCCGCTGTCGAATCGGCCGACCGTCACCGACTCCCGTAGTCCTCGATCAGTCCGCCGGTCAAAGTGAGGAGCGTGTCAGCCCGGTGCCGGTCCTCACGCTGGTCGCGCAGCCTGCGGTCAAGCTGCCGCAAGTCGGACACGGCGGCCGGATCACGGCGCCGCACCGCGTCCAGCCACGGCGTGGTGACGAGGTCCATGCACGTGGTGAACAGGACCCGGGTCGACGGGGCGGGAGGAGCCGGGTCGGGGGCGGCGAACCCGGTGGTCACGTACCGGACCGGGTCGGTCAGGCTCGACCCTTGAGGACTTCATGACCATTTCATCGGTAAAGCCATGTTCGTGCGCATGGTAATTACTGGCCCTGTGCATCTTGCCGTCCTGCGGATCTGCGCCGTAGCCGCAAAACTGCGTTTGGCGAGAATCCCGCCCTCTACGACATCGGGGCAGTGCTGCCTTCGTGGCTGCTTCAACGGCCATGACCATGTGCGACGACACTGCAATCATCCGCGTGTGCAAAGGCGACGCTGGCCCGCGAGGTCCGCACTTGCCCTGGCCAAGCAAGGGCTGAATACCAAATGACGTTTCGGGTGTGATGAATTACAGCGCATTACCGGTGAAACGGGCCCCGCAGGCTGGGCACCCGTTACGATACGAGTGGGCACGTGAACGCTTGAGATCGTCGGAGAACAAGGGAATGGTTGGGGCCAGTTCAATCACCCGAAACCTTGCACCGCAGGCTGGGTGCGAGGTGCCGTAAGGCTCTCCGACGACGGCCCCGGCGAAGTCCCCTTCGGTCACTGTCCCGGCAGCCACCCGCCTGGCCAGGGATATCAGGTCAGTTCCGTCGCTCCAGTGACAGGTAGTAGCGGTGCAACGGCCAGTCAGGTAGTAGGCGGAGCACGATTCGTCGCATTCGAGAGTGGTCCGCAAACAGTCGGTCCTCCTGCTCGGCGTAGCCGGGGATCGGCTCGTCGGCGCTGACCGGCTCTCCTACCGGAAAGTACTGCGCGTCCCACTCACGAAGTGTCGCTGCCGGTCCGCCCGTGAGTCCACCTTGCTCACCAGAATTTGTTCATGACTCATCATTCATGACAGAGGAAAGGATCACGCCTCTCGCCAGAAGACTCACACCCTCCCCCGACAGTTGAACCAAGGCACTGTAGGGCGGATACAGGAGGTCCGTGACCTTTCCATAACATCTGATCCAGTCGAGGCCCAGAATTACCGGGGCTCCTGTTGCGCCATCAGCCAAGCGAAGTCTGAACGGTCGGCCGGCTTGCACTACGCCGCCTACGCAGCGAGCAGCACACGTTGCAGTCCCAGCACTCCTCTCCTCCACCGAGTAGATCTGGAGTTCACCAGCAGCATTTTCATCCATGCTTATAAGCCTCCGTCAGGAATTGTCGTACCTGCTCGGGTGAGAGTTTTGGAATATCCCATTCCAAGGCATCACTGATACCTCCGTACGAATTTATTCGAGGCACATCGATTCCCATGTCCTTGAGGATGCCATGAGCGACGCTCGACGGGAGCTGGATGGTAGCTTTTCCGGCAATTTCCGAAGCGGGAAGTTGCACGGCGACTTCTGCCTCGGCACGTATGACTCCTGGCATGGTTTCAATTCCTTCAAGCGCGCTCCGGGGAATAATTTGCACTACGGATTCGCCGAATTGTTCCGAGTGCCTGGCGAACGCCGTCGCCACGCCGGGGTCCGTTGATGTGGGTGTGAAACCCGAGCTTTGAGCATTCTCGCCGGCATCAAATCCCTTCGACGTCCCTCGGAACAAGTGCTCCTCTTCAGGACAACCGCCCGGCGCCAGACCGAAGGGGTCCATCCATGTGCACGGATTAGGAACATACGCGACGGGGTGCGGTGCCGGAGCCAGACCCAGGGGGTCGGGGGAGGCGTAGCGGCCGGTTTCCGGGTCGTAGTGGCGGAAGACGTTGTAGTGGAGGCCGGTTTCGGGGTCGTAGTACTGGCCGGGGAAGCGGAGGGGGGTGTACGTGCCGCTGTTCCGGGACCAGGCGGTGGTGCCCCAGAGCGTGGAGCGGGAGCGCCACGCGATGTCTCCGGACTCGTCGATCAGTTCGGTGGGGGTGCCGATGAGGTCGGTGGCGATGGCGAAGAAGCGGCGGTCGATCTCTTCCTGGCCATCGTCGGCCGTGAGGATGCGCTCGGTCTGGGCCAGGGGTGTGTGGCCGCGGTGGTCCCAGGTGAGGGTGACCGTGTTCGGGGTGTCCGGGTGGTGGGTGGTCTGTTCGCACAGGGTCAGGCCGTCCCAGGTGAACCGGACCTCCTCGACCACCCGCTCGTCGTCGACCGCCAGGCGCTGTTTCGCGGTGCGGCGGCCGAGGGGGTCGTAGCGGTAGCGCCACCGTGTGCCGTCGGGGGTGATGACGGAGGTGAGGCGGTTCTCCGTGTCCCATGTGTAGTGCCAGGTGTCGGGCTTGCGGGAGAGGCGGGTCTTCTGGCGCAGGGTGACCCGGCCGAGGGCGTCGTGCTCGAAGCGGACGTTGCCGGCGCGGGTGATGGTGGTGCCGGTGTAGGCGCGCGGTCCGGTGGCTTCGCTGCCGGGGTGGCCGGACGGCCAGGACGCCGAGGTCTGGTTGCCGGCTTCGTCGTAGGTGTAGCGCTCCGTCCAGTCCTTGGCATGGACGGCGGTGACGCGGCCCGCCGGGTCGAGGTCGAAGGTGCGGGTGCCCGAGAGCCGGTCGGCGACGGAGGTCAGGTTGCCGTCGGCGCGGTAGGAGTAGGCGCGGCTGTTGACGGCCCGGGTCCCGGCGGCGATGTGCTGGACGGCGAGCCGTCCGGCCTCGTCCCACGCCGACGTCATGCTGAGCGTGTCGTCGAAGGCGCGGGCGAGTTCGCGCCCGGCGCCGTCGTGCGTGAAGTCGATCCGGTGATCGCCGCTGGTGAGGCGCTGAGGACTGCCGTCGGGGCCGTAGGTGTAGGAGGTGACGTGTCCGGTGGGCGTGATGCGCTTTGTACGGCGGCCCAGGACGTCGTACGAGTAGGAGACGGGACGGCCGTCCACCAGTTCGGTCCTGGTCCTGCCTCGGCGGTCGTACTGGTAGCGGATCTCGTTCTCCGGGCCCACGGCTTCGAGCAGGCGTCCCGCCCGGTCGTATGCGTACGTCGTCACATGGCCGTCGATGTCCTTGCTGACCACCTGGCCGAGCTGGTAGCGCTCGTACGCGATGGTCCCGCCGAGGGCGTCGGTGCGGGCGGTGAGCCGGCCCGTCGCGTCCGTTTCGTAGGTAAGGGTGCGGCCGTCGAAGTCGGTCTCGGAGACGAGGCGGCCGGCCGCGTCGTACGCGTAACTCCAGGTCAGTCCCTGGGGGTTGGTGACTCGGGTGAGGCGCAGTTCGTTGTCGTGCTCGAACTCGTGGCGAACGCCGTCGGGGCCGGTGCGGGCGAGGGGAAGGTCGAAGTGGGTGTACTCGGAGCGGGTGACGCCACCCGACGCGTCGGTGTGGGTCAGGCGGTTGCCCTCGCCGTCGAACGTCCATGACTCCGTGGCGCCGTCCGGTCCGGTGCGGCGGGCGAGTTGGCCGTCTGGGTGCCACTCCAGGCGGGTGACGCCACCCACCGGATCGGTGACGCGGACCGGTCTGCCGAGGGCGTCCCGCTCCGTGCGGGTGACGGCGCCGGTCGGGCCGGTCACCTTCACGGGCAGGCCCGCCGCGTCGCACACCACGTGTGTCGTGGCGCCAAGCGCGTCGGTGACCGAGGTGAGCCGGCCGGCCCGGTCGTAGGTGTAGCGGGTGGTGGAGCCTGCCTGGTCCGTGACCGCCGTGCGGTTGCCGCGTTCGTCGAACTCGGACAGCACCCGGTTGCCGTCCGGTCCGACGACCTCCACCGGCAGACCGAACCGGCCGCGTACGGTGCGTAGTTCGCCGCCGTCCGGGCCGGTGGTGGAGACGAGTCGGCCGTCCTCGTCGTAGGCGAAGGCGGTGCGCACACCCAGCGCATCGGTGCGGGCCAGGAGGTCGCCGCGCGGGTCGTAGGTGAACCGGGTGGTGTGGCCGAGCGGGTCGGTGACGGCCAGCCGACGGCAGCCGGGGCCGAACACATGGCGTGTGGTGTGGCCTTCGGCGGTGGTGAGTGTGGTGGTGCGGTGGCCCGTATCGGGGTCGGGTTCGGTGTAGGTCAGGGTGATCTGGACGTGGCCGGCCCGGCCACCTTCGGCTATGACGCGGTCGTGGTCGTCGTAGGCGTAGTCGTAGCGGCTGTTGTTGGAGTCGATCCAGGCGGTGACGCGGCGGCGGTCGTCGTAGACGAAGGTGGTCGTGGCGCCCGACGGCTTGCTGACGGCGGTGAGGTCACCGCCGTCGTAGCCGTAGCTCATCAGGAGCAGGTCCGCGCCGTCCTCGCCCGCACCGGCCAGGGACAGAGCGGTGATCCGGCCGTCCTCGGTGGCCAGATTCACGTGGTGGCCCGCAGAGTGGACCAGGGCCAGCGGCAGGCCGTCCTCGGCGCGGTCGACGCTGATCCTGTGGCCGTTGCGGCCGGTCACCGCCGACAGCCAGGCGGTTCCGTCGTCCCCCGGTTCGCTGCCCGGCGGGGCGTCGAAGTCGAGGACCAGGCCGCTGTCGGGGTCGGTGACCGTGTAGTCGCCGTTGGTGTCGCGGGCCAGCAGCGTGCGGGCCCTGCCCGTTTCCGGGGTGGTCGGTGTGCCCGGGGCCGGGTGCGGGTAGCGGATCAGGAGCCCGTCGGCGGTGATGTGGAGGACGCCGACGGCGTCGATCTGCAGACGTTCGTCGACGGTGGAGGTCCAGGACGGGCCCAGGAAGCGGCCGGCCGTCAGGCCGGACTCGGTGCGGCGGGTGAAGAGCAGCGGCAGGATGCCGGGGAGCGCGACGTCGGTCTGCGGGAGGTACATCCGGCCGGTGGCGAGGTCCACCGGGTCGGTGTCCTCGGATACTCGCTTGCCGTCGGACCGGGTGTGCGTGCCTTCCGGGGCGTCGTCGACCAGGCGTCGCAGCCGTGCGGCCTCGGCGGCCTCGTCGGCGACGCGCACGCCCTTCACCGCGGCGCCGCCGCCGCCGGTGGCGATGGTCAGCGCGATGTCGGGGATCAGCCGGCCGAATCCCTCGGCCGGGTCCTTCATGAAGTCCTTGACCATCGTGGTGCCGGTACCGACCGGGTCGTTCGCGGCGACCACCAGACCGGCGGCCAGACTGTTGAGGGACGTGACGTACTCGGCCGGGTGCGTCAGGTTGTACGGGTCCATCGGGTTGACACTGCGGACGAAGTTGAGCATGCCCGCCGTGGCCTTGATGATGCCGCCGTCCAGATGCATGCCCATGACCTGGAATTCCTCGGCCCCGTCACGCAACTGCTCGGCGTACGACGGCTTCTGCGGCGCCATGTCGCGGGCGGCACACACCGCCGTGCGCGCGGTCTGCGCCGCCGAGTTCCGCTGCTCGCGGGCCGCGGCGAGGAGGTCCTGCGCGTCCTGCATCAGCTTCTTGCCCGGGTCGGTGAACGTCGAGGAGGGCCGGGGAGGCAGAGAGGACGGGTCACGCTTGTCGGAGGGCTGGGCGTTGTAACGCTCGACCGCGCCGTTGAAGTCCTCGACCTTCTTACGGTGGGCGTCAGCGGCGTCCTCGGAGGCCTTGATGCCCGCCTTCCACTTGTCGATCGCCGTCTGCGCCTGCCCCTGCGCCCAGGTGACGGTGTCCGCGAACGCGTCAAGGGCCCCGAGCGCCTTCGCGCTCGCATCTGCGGCGGCGTACCACTTGGGCGGCTGGGTGCCCACCGCAGTGCGCAGCGCGTCCGCCGTCTCGCCCTTGAGCTGCCCGGAGTCCAGGCCCTTGAGACCGTCGCCGGTGCCGTCGAAGGCCGCCTGGAAGGCACGGAGCCTGGTGACGGTGGCGTTGAGCTTGCCGGTACTGCCGTAGATCAGCTTGGTCTTGTCCTCGGTCTGCCCGAGGTCCATCTCGTCGACTTCCGCGCCCATCCGGTTGGCGACCGAACGGGACTGCTCGCGCACCCAGTCCGCACCGGAGTCCCAGCCGACGTCATCCAGCCGGTCAGCGGTCCAGTTCCCGGCGTCCTCGACCCGGTCACCGGCCCACTCGACGCCGTCCTCGATCGCGTCCTCGACCGAGTCGGGCGTGATGTCGCTCAGGAAGTCGCCTATACCCACAGTCAGTTGCCCCCCGGCTCGCTCTGCTGCTGCGCCTGTTGCGCGCGTTCTTCCGGTGACGGACCGAGTGTCTCGTCCAGTGCCTGGTCGAACTGCTCGTCGGAGATGCCGAGTGCGCTGTTGAACAGGTCGGACTGGCGGCCGCCGTAGCCCTCGGTGAGGACCGTGCGACCGGTGTCCTTCCAGGTCTGCCCCATGTCCTGGCCGGCCTTCTCGAACGACTCGGGGCTGTAGTCCGGGTTCAGATAATCCGGCGTGAAGATGTCGCCCCAGTTCTGCTGGGCGATCTCCTCCTCACTGGCATGCGGGTTCCCGCCGAACAGGGAGTTGGCACCCACCTTGAGCGTGCCCGCGAGGTACTGGTCGTTCTCCCACTGGGTGCCCGCCGCCAGACCGAGCCGGTTCGCAAGCCCGCTGGCGTCCCGCACCAGGGCGCGCACACCCCACTCCCAGCGTTCGCAGAAGTCCTCGAAGTCGGCCGCGAGACCGTGGTGCCCGGCCTCCATCCCGGTCATCGCCATCGCCGAGAAACCCTTGCCCATCACCGACCCCGTGGCACCCCCGAGATCACCGAGCTCGTCGATGGTCGCGCCCACACCCTTGGTGAATTTGGTGACCGACTCCTT
This sequence comes from Streptomyces sp. NPDC058239, assembly GCF_042882185.1. NCBI lineage: Bacteria > Bacillati > Actinomycetota > Actinomycetes > Kitasatosporales > Streptomycetaceae > Streptomyces > Streptomyces sp. NPDC058239. The sequence continues at coordinate 19,226 of NZ_JBHVWS010000068.1, read as the reverse complement.
GTCGAGATGCAGGTCCGCCCCGTCACCACTCATGACCGCTCCTCCCCCGCCTCACCCACGTCGACCGCGACCGCCTCCGGAACGATGCCGACGACCGGCGGGAAGAACATCGACCCGTCCTCGGTGGCGACATCGACCGCGAGACCGGCGGGCTCCCCCAGAGACGGCACGATCTCGTCGACGATGCGGGCGCCCAGCAGCGCCGCGGGATCGCCGTACCGTCCTGCTTCGGTCCGGGCTGCAGGCGGTCGAAGACCAGCCCGGCGAAACCAAGCAGGAAACCCGAGTCACCAGGGTCAGCGGTCGCCGCTCCGGCGGGAGTGCACACAGCACCTCGGTGCAGGAATCCGCCGACAACTCCTCAACGCGGTCCACGAGATGGTCACTGCCGACTGCCAGCCCCCTGCAGGGAGGATTCGCGCAATGGGCATCGGCAGCGCCGGTCCAATCGACCTGAAATGCGGGACCGCGAGTCCTGTCACATCCCTGCGTGGAGGGACCTTTCACTCATCGAGTCTGTCGCGCGGCATCCAAATTGCATCGAGAACCTCTGCGTCGCCGACCCGTCCGGGACTGGAAAGTCGCACTTCTGCGAAGCCCTCGGACAAGCCGCCGTCGACGCCGGAATGACCGTCACCTGGTTCACTGTCGAGGACCTCGGGGCCCTGGTCCGGCGTGACCGCGTCAACGACTCCGTGGCCAAAGCCGTCACTCGCATCACCCGCACCGACTTGATCATCGTGGATGATATCGGCCTCCTGCCGATCTCCCCGGATGCCGCAGAAGGCTTCTACCGCTTGGTCGATGCCGCCTACGAATGACGCAGTCCGGCCGTCAGCAGCAATCTTCACCCTGCCGGCTTCGACGAGATCATGCCCAAGACCCTCGCCAGCGACGGTCGACCGGCTCCTGCACCACGCCCCCGTCGTCACCCAAGGTGACAGCCACCGCCTCAACGAGGCCACCAACGGTGCGGTGTCGTTTCCCTGAACTGAACCCACTCACTGTGGAGAAATGCTGTCCATCCGGGGATCTTTTGATGTCCACCAGCGGGGAGGCCCGTTGTCCGCCAGCGGGGAGATCGAACTGTCCCTTGAGAGTGAACCCCGCCCGTGCGGCGCGACAGGTTGCCTGGACGCCATCGTCAGTGATCCTGCCATCACCCGGGACGCGCCTACGCATGGCTGGCAACCAACGCTGGCAGAAGACGCAGCGGCCCGAGAGTCGTAGAAGCGGCGACGCTCACCGGGTTCGACCGGGCAGCCCGCGCATTGGCGGCAGGCGTCGCTGCTACGGCGGCGTTGATCGAGCTCGACACCGCCGTGTGGGGGCGGTGTCGCTCAGTCCGGCAAGGTGTTCTTCGAGCCGCTCGCTCTCCACCTGCGGCGCCACGCGGCCATGCCGTTCATGAGGGAGCTGCGCACCGTGGCCGCTGGGGCCCGATGCCAGTCTGGACGGCGCCGCAGTGCTGGCATAAGCGGGAGTACCCACCGCTACGACCGCGCTTGTCGATGACAACCAACCGGTAGGCACCGGCCACGCAGTGCCGAACCTGCTTGGCGCCCCCAGCCTTGGCACCCCGGGGGCGCGGACGTGCCATCGGCATGGGTCCGGGGTCGCGGAGGGCCCGAGCGTCATGGGTGCAGATACGCACCGAACACGGCCCGGACGGGCCGCGCTCTCGGTTTCAAGGACTGTGGGTACGGGATGGCAGCACGTGCCGACGCCGGGGAAATGCAGCGGGACGCCCGTACCGGCGCACTTGCCCCCGTGCCGTTGCTCCGGTCCGCACGGCCCCAGCCGGAGAGGTCCTCGAGGTCGAGGCTTCCGCTTCGAGCGTCATCCGAGCGTCAAGAATCTCCGAACAAGCCCCTGAGGGCGTCGCCGCTGCAAGTGCCTTCCTCATGAATTCGCAGGTCAGACCGCCCAAAGGGTCAATCCGTCCGCTCGACTCGCCGCACGGAGGGAAACAGGTCGAGCATTCCACCCGGATCGCAAAACTGCAGGTCAGACACCCTTGTCCGCAGGCTCCAAAATAGCCACGCACTCCACGTGCGACGTCATCGGAAACAGATCGAACGCCCGCAGCGTCCGCACCCGGTAGCCGCCCTCCCTGAAGTACGCCAAGTCACGCGCGAGGGCCGCCGGGTCGCACGCCACGTAGGCGATGCGGCGGGCGCCGAGGCCGGTCAGGTGCTTGACCGTCTGCTTGCCGGCGCCTGCACGCGGGGGGTCGAGGACGATCAGGTCCGTCTCGGTGATGCCGGTGCGCGGCAGGACCTGGTCGACCTTGCCGTGCTCGATGCGGACCCGCTCCAGGTCCTTCAGGTTGTGCCGAGCGTCCTCCACGGCGCGCTTGCCGGACTCGATGCCGAGGACGGCGCCCTTCTCGCCGATGCGCTGGCCGATGGCGCCCGCGAACAGGCCGACGCCGCAGTAGAGGTCGAGGGCAGTGTCGCCCTTGCGGGGCAGCAGGCCCTGCATGACGGCGCGGACGAGGGTGTTGGCGGCTTGCGGGTGGACCTGCCAGAAGCCGCCCGAGCCGACCCGGTAGGTGCGGTCGTCGGCGCGCTCGCGGACGAAGGCGCGGCCGTGCACGCGGTGGACGCCGCCGTCGCGCTCGTCGACGCGCATCACCGAGACGGGCTTGTCGAGCTCGACGAGGGGCAGCCGGGCGCCGGGCCTCGGGGTGAGGATCACCTGGCGGTCGTGGGAGCCGGTGGCCGCGATGGCTTCCACCGAGGCCATGCCGGGCCATTCCCGCTTCTCGATGCCGAGCTCGGTGACGCCGGGAGCCGCGATCAGGCAGCGCTCGATCGGCTCCACGTCGTGCGAGCGGTGCTTGCGCAGGCCGACACGGCCGTCCTCGTCGATGGCGTACTGGACCCGGGTGCGCCAGGCAGGTACCTCGCCCGCCGGAAGCTTGTCGCCCTCGGCCGGCATGACGGTGCCGTCCCAGCCCGCCTCCTCGGGAGTGAGGCCTGCGAGGCGCTGAAGCTGTTCGGCAATCACTTCGCCCTTGAGCCTGCGCTGGGCGCCGGGCTTGGCGTGCTGCCAGTCGCAGCCGCCGCACTTGCCGGGACCGGCGTACGGGCAGGGCGCCTCGACGCGGTCCTTGGACGCCTCGATGATCCGTACCGCGTCGGCGCGCAGGAAGCGGGAGTCGCTCTCGCCCTCGGTGACCTTGGCGATGACCTTCTCGCCGGGAAGCGTGTGCCGTACGAAGAGGACCTGGCCCTCCGAGGTACGGGCGATGCAGTGGCCGCCGTGTGCGACGGGCCCGACCTCGACCTCGTACTCCTCCCCGACCAGCGACGACGTGGGTTCGTTCTGCATGAGGGGGTGGCTCCAGAGATCAAGGGAAAAACGGCCGGACAACAACCCACGATTCTACGTGGGTGTCGTCCGGCCGTTTACCACGAGCGAGCGGGCGCGGTCAGCCCTTGTTGGCGGGTTCCTTGGGCCTGCGCTCCACGGGTCCGCGGCGCACCGAGCCCGGTGCGTTCCACTCGGCGCGCTTCCTGGCGCGCTTCTTCGCCGCCTCGGAGGACTCCAGCTGGTACGGCACGGAGGTCACCATCACGCCCGGGGTGAACAGCAGGCGTCCCTTGAGGCGCAGGGCGCTCTGGTTGTGGAGGAGGTGCTCGTACCAGTGGCCGACCACGTACTCCGGGATGTACACGCTCACGACGTCGCGCGGGCTCTCCCGGCGCAAGCCCTTCACATAGTCGATGACCGGGCGGGTGACTTCGCGGTACGGGGAGTCGAGGATCTTCAGCGGGATATCGATGCCCCGCCGCTCCCAGTCCTCCCTCAGCGCCTTGGTCTCGGCCGGATCGACGCTGATGGAGAGCGCCTCCAGACGGTCGGAGCGGATCAGCTTGGCGTAGGCGAGGGCGCGCAGCGTGGGCCGGTGGAGCTTGGAGACCAGGACGATCGAGTGGACCCTGGAAGGCCGCATCGTCTCGTCGACCGGGGTCTCCTCCGCGGCGATCTCCTCGGCGACCCGGTCGTAGTGCCTGCGGATCGCGGTCATCGTCCCGTAGAAGATCACCATGCCGAGCAGTGCGACCCAGGCGCCGTGGGTGAACTTGGTCGCGAGCACCACGACGAGCACCAGGCCGGTGAAGAAGGCGCCGAAGGTGTTGATCGCGCGGGAGCGGATCATGCGGCGGCGCTTGGCCGGGTCCTTCTCCGTCGCCAGGTGGCGGTTCCAGTGCCTGACCATGCCGGTCTGGCTGAGGGTGAAGGAGACGAAGACGCCGACGATGTAGAGCTGGATGAGCCGGGTCGAGTCCGCTCCGTAGATCCAGGTCAGCAGGATCGCAGCGCCCGCCAGCAGCACGATGCCGTTGGAGAAGGCGAGCCGGTCACCGCGGGTGTGGAGCTGACGGGGCAGGTAGCGGTCCTGGGCGAGGATCGAGCCGAGCAGCGGGAAGCCGTTGTACGCCGTGTTGGCGGCCAGGAAGAGAACGAGTGCGGTGGCCGCCGCGAGGATGACGAAGAAGAACGTACCGTCGCCGAAGACCGCAGCCGCGACCTGTGAGATCACCGGGTCCTGGACGAAGCCGGAGCCGACCGGGACACCGTTGTTGATCAGGTCCTTGGCCGGGTTCTCCGCCATCTTCACATCGGTGGCCATGGCCAGGCCGATGATGCCGCAGAACATGGTGACGGCCAGCAGGCCCATCATCGCCAGCGTGGTCGCGGCGTTCTTGCTCTTCGGCTTACGGAAGGCGGGCACACCATTGCTGATCGCCTCGACGCCGGTGAGGGCGGCACAGCCGGAGGAGAACGCCCGCAGCAGCAGGAAGACCAGCGCGAAGCCGGCCAGCCCCTGGTGCTCGGCCTTGATCTCGTAGCCCGAGGTCGGGGCGTGCATGGTGTCGCCGAGGACCAGTCCCCGGAACGCACCCCAGATGATCATGATGAAGACGCCGGCCACGAAGAGGTACGTGGGGATGGCGAAGAGCTTGCCGGACTCCTTGACGCCGCGCAGATTCATCAGCGTCAGCAGCACGATGGCCGCGATCGCGCACGCCGTCTTGTGCTCGACGACGAACGGGATCGCGGACCCCAGGTTCTCCACCCCGGAGGCGATCGACACGGCGACGGTCAGCACGTAGTCGACCAGCAGCGCGCTCGCCACGGTCAGCCCTGCCTTGGGCCCGAGGTTGGTGGTGGCGACCTCGTAGTCACCACCACCGCTCGGGTAGGCGTGCACGTTCTGCCGGTACGAGGCGACGACCGTGAACATCAGGACCACGACCGCGAGCGCGATCCAGGGGCTGAAGTGGTAGGCCGACACGCCCGCGACGGAGAGCACCAGGAGAACTTCTCCGGGTGCGTACGCCACCGAGGACAGCGGGTCGGATGCGAAGACGGGAAGAGCGATGCGCTTGGGGAGGAGCGTTTCTCCCAGCTTGTCGCTGCGCAGCGCCCGTCCGATCAGAATCCGTTTGGGCAGGTCGGTCAGTTTGGACACGCAGAGGATCGTATGCGTTCCGTATGGAAGTCGCGGACCCACCACCCCCGTGGCCTCGCAATCTCCTGCACCCGGCCGGAAAAGCCACGAAATCCTTAACGAAATCCTTGCACTCAGGCGTCCGAGAACAGGGCGCTGTAGGCGTTGAGCGCGGGCTGGCCGCCGAGGTGGGCGTAGAGGACGGTGGAGTCGCGGTCGATCTCGCCGCGCGCCACGAGGTCGACCGTCCCGGCCATCGACTTCCCCTCGTACACGGGGTCGGTGACCATGCCCTCGGTACGGGCGGCGAGTCGCATCGCGTCGAGGGTGGTGTCGTCGGGGATGCCGTACGTGCCCGCGTGGTAGCGCTCGTCCAGCTCGATGTCGTCCACGGTGAGCTCGCGGCGCACCCCGATGAGCCGTGCGGTGCCGGCCGCGATCCGGGCGATCTGCTCGCGGGTGCGAGCGGGTTCGGCGGAGGCGTCGATGCCCAGCACGCGCCGCGGACGGCCGCCCTCCTCTTCGAGTGCGGCGAAGCCTGCGACCATGCCGGCCTGGGTGGAGCCGGTCACCGAGCAGACGACCACGGTGTCGAAGAACACGCCGAGTGCGCGCTCCTGCTCGGCGACCTCGTAAGCCCAGTTGGCGAAGCCGAGCCCGCCGAGAGGATGGTCGGACGCACCGGCGGGGATGGCGTACGGCCGACCGCCGCCCTCCTCGACCTCGCGCAGCGCCTGCTCCCAGCTCTCCTTGACGCCGATGCCGAACCCGGCGCGCACCAGGCGGACATCGGCACCGGCCAGGCGGCTGATCAGGATGTTGCCGACCTTGTCGTAGACGGCGTCGGGCCACTCGACCCAGCTCTCCTGGATGAGCACGCACTTGAGGCCGGTACGGGCGGCGACCGCCGCGACCTGGCGGGTGTGGTTGGACTGGACGCCGCCGATGGAGACGAGCGTGTCGCAGCCCTTCGCCAGGGCGTCGGCGACGAGGTATTCGAGCTTGCGGGTCTTGTTGCCGCCATAGGCGATGCCGGAGTTGCAGTCCTCCCGCTTGGCCCAGACCGCGGCGCCGCCGAGGTGGTCGGTGAGCCGGTCGAGGCGGTGCACGGGAGAGGGGCCGAAGAGGAGGGGGTAGCGGTCGTAGGAGGAGAGCGAGGGGGAGGACGGGGCTGCGGGCGATGCGGGCGTCACGGGGGCTCCCTTGGCCGGGTGTTGGTTTGGTGATGGTGAGCGGGGGGTGGCGTGGTGACGATGGTCGGCTCGTCCGCTGCCTGGCAGCTCGTCCGGACGGTGCTCGGGCCGTCGGTTCAGCCGGACGGTTCGTCGGCGAGTTCTTCGAGCGCCCGCCAGATCTCCGCGGTGACCCGGGCCGCGGCTTCGGCATCGCGCCCCGCGCACGCCTCGATCAGCCGGTCGTGCAGCTCCGCCGAGCCGTGTGCCGAGCCGGCCGTGCCGAACTGCCGCCACTCCAGGCGCCTGATCAAGGGCGTGTAGCGCCCGACGGTGGCGGCCACGGCCCGGTTGCCGCAGGCGGTGACGAGGATGTCGTGGAGCCGGTCGTCGGCGCGCAGTGCGTCCGCCACGTCGCCGCGGCGGGTCGCATCGCGGAAGCGGTCGTTCGCCTCGCGCATCGCGGTGATGTCCGAATCCGTGAGGAGGGGTACGGCCGTCCTGGCGGCGAGTTCCTGCATGGCCCGTACGACCGCCGCCGCGTCCCGGACATCGCGCGGCACCAGCCGGGTCACCCGGGTGTAGCTCTGCGGCTTGGATTCGACAAGACCCTCGCCGGAGAGCCGGGACAGTGCGTCGCGGACCGGGGCCCGGGACAGTCCGAGCCGTTCGGCGAGGTCGGCGTCGCGGACGGGGGCACCGGGCGGGATGTCGCCGCGGACGATGGCGTCACGGATCGCCTCGTACGCGGTGTCCCGCAACAGGGTCCGTCGGACGGGGCGCAAGGTCTCCATGAACTGACATGTTAGATGTCTGTGGTCTCGCGCTCAAGGGTCCGGCCCGCAGTGTCCGCATCCGGCGGGCCGTCCCGTCCGCATCATGGGGCGCGGCGAAAGCGAACTCGGATGAGGCTTCGCACTCCCGGCCGCATAAGCTCATCCTGGGCAACGGGACAGACCGTTGCCCCGTTGTTTGCCCGGCAAGCTGAGGAAGAAGTGTGAGCAGGGTGTTTTCGCAGGTCAGCCGGACGACCAGGAGTGCGAGGTAGGCGCAAGGTGCACATCGTCATCATGGGCTGCGGGCGAGTAGGAGCCGCTCTCGCGCAGACCCTGGAGCAGCAGGGGCACACGGTCGCCGTCATCGACCAGGACCCCACGGCGTTCCGGCGCCTCGGGTCCGGATTCGGTGGGCGGCGCGTCACCGGTGTCGGCTTCGACCAGGACACCCTCCGTGAGGCGGGGATCGAGGAGGCCGGTGCGTTCGCCGCGGTGAGCAGCGGCGACAACTCGAACATCATCGCCGCCCGGGTGGCCCGCGAGATGTTCGGCATCGAGAATGTCGCGGCGCGGATCTACGACCCCCGGCGCGCCGAGGTCTACCAGCGCCTCGGTATCCCCACGGTCGCCACCGTGCGCTGGACCGCGGACCAGATGCTGCGGCGGCTGCTGCCCTCGGGCGCCGAGCCGCTGTGGCGGGATCCGAGCGGCGGTGTGCAGCTCGCGGAGGTGCACACCACACCGTCCTGGATCGGCCACAAGATCAGCACGCTGCAGGAGGAGACGGGCGTCCGCGTGGCCTTCCTCACCCGGTTGGGCGAAGCCATTCTGCCCACCTCGCAGACGGTGCTGCAGGAGGGCGACCTGGTCCACGTGATGATGCGTACGGACGAGATCGCAAAGGTCGAGGCGGCCTTCGCCGAGGGTCCCGAGGAGGGCGGTCACTGATGCGTGTCGCGATTGCCGGGGCCGGTGCGGTGGGCCGTTCCATCGCGGGCGAGCTGCTGGAGAACGGGCACGAGGTGCTGCTCGTCGACAAGGCGCCGACGGCCATTTCGGTGGAGCGGGTACCGATGGCCGAGTGGCTGCTGGCGGACGCCTGCGAGATCACCTCACTCGACGAGGCGGCGCTTCAACGCTGCAACGTCGTGATCGCCGCGACCGGCGACGACAAGGTGAATCTGGTCGTCTCGCTGCTCGCCAAGACGGAGTACGGCGTGCCGAGGGTCGTCGCCCGGGTCAACAACCCGAAGAACGAGTGGCTGTTCAACGAGGCCTGGGGCGTCGATGTGGCGGTCTCCACGCCGCGTCTGATGTCGGCCCTGGTCGAGGAGGCGGTGAGCGTCGGCGATCTGGTCCGGCTGCTGCGCTTCAGCCATGGCGACGCCAACCTGGTCGAGCTGACGCTGCCCCCGGAGTCGGCGCTGGCCGGCACCCAGGTCGGCGATGTGGCCTGGCCCGAGGACACCTCGCTGGTCACCATCATCCGCGGGCAGCGCGTTCTGACGCCGAGCACCGAGGAGACGCTGGAGGCCGGTGACGAACTGCTGTTCGTGGCCGCACAGGCACGCGAGGAGCAGTTGGAGGACCTGCTGTCGGTGCGCCGGGGCGACTCGGAGGACTGACCGACGCAGGGCAGACCGACGGAAGGGGCCCGGCACCGTTTTCGCACGGTGCCGGGCCCCTTCCGTCTGTCGTGGGCGGTTCAGAACTCCTGGTTGCGCGTCGCGGCGGCGGCCGCCTCCGCCTTGCGGTCCTTCTCGGCCTGCTCCTGCGCCTCCATCTCGGCGAAGACATCGATGGGCGGCGGCGCCTTGGCGAGGAAGACCCAGGTCAGATAGACCGCGAGCAGGAACGGCGGGATCTTCAGGGCGATCAGGACCCAGCCGAACTGGGTGGTGTCGGCCCACCAGTACAGCGGGAAGAGGATCGCGCACTTGGCGAGCAGGATCAGCCCCCAGGCGTAACTGGCCTTGGCGTACGCCTTCTTGCGGCCGGGGTTCCTGGTGCGCCAGGAGAGGTTCTCCTTGAACACCGGGCCCAGGATCAGACCGATCAGCGGCACCCCGGCGAGGGTGGTGATCAGGTAGGCGAGTGCCAGGCCGAGCGTGTAGAGCATGCCCGGCAGATAGAAGTCCTTGGCATTTCCGGTCATCATCGCGAAGACCACACCGAAGGCCACGCCGAAGACGCCACTGAAGGCGTGCTTGACGGTGTCCCTGCGGATCAGCCGTACGGCGACGAGGAGCAGGGACACCACCAGGGCCGCGATGGCCGAGAGGTGCAGATCCTTGTTGATCGTGAAGATCGTGACGAAGAGCAGCCCGGGAAGGACTGTCTCCACCATCCCCCGGACACCGCCGAACGCCTCGAAGAGCGCGGCCTCGGTGACCGCCTTCGCGTCGGCCTCCTGGTCGGTGCGGGTCGTGCGGTCCTTGTCGGACGTCGGCTTGTCGAGAGACGTCACCGGCTACTCCTTGCCGAGCGGTCGGAGTTCGTATTTGGGGTTGAACAGCACCCGGCGTCCATGACTCATGGCGATCCGGCCCGAGGCGATGAGCTTGCGGCCCGGTTCTATGCCCGCGATGGAGCGCCGGCCCAGCCAGACCACGTCCAGCGGCGCGGTGCCGTCGAAGAGCTCCGCCTCCAGGGCGGGCACTCCGGCGCGCGGCCGCAGGGTGACGGTCCGCAACGTACCAGTCACCTTGACGATCTGGCGGTCGGTGCATTCGGAGATCCGCGTGCACCCCGACGCCTGCGAGTCCTCCTGCAGCTCCTCGGACTCCAGGTCCTCCTGGGAGCTGGACAGCCGGTCGAGCATCCGCCGGAAGCGGCCGGACGGCTTCACAGCCTTGCCGGGCTTCTCGAATCGAGGAACAGCACTCATACCCGAAGGGTACCGGTCTCCCGTGCTCCGGGCGGGAGTCCCGGGTCTCACTCGAACGGGATACCCGCAAGGGCTACGGGAGAGGACCCGGCGACCCGTTCAGCCGCGCTCGAAGCGGTAGCCCATCCCCGGCTCGGTGACGAAGTGCCGGGGGTGCGAGGGGTCGGCCTCCAGCTTGCGCCTGAGCTGCGCCATGTAGACCCGCAGGTAGTTGGTCTCGGTGCCGTACGAGGGCCCCCAGACCTCCTGGAGCAGCTGCTTCTGGCTGACCAGTCGGCCGCTGTTGCGGACCAGGACCTCCAGCAGGTGCCATTCGGTGGGGGTGAGCCGTACGTCGCGTCCTTCGCGGTGGACCTTCTTCGCCGCCAGGTCGACGGTGAACCCCTCGGTCTCGACGACCACGACGTCGTCGGAGCCGTGCTGGCCGACGGGTTCGGCGCGGCGGACGGAGGCGCGCAGCCGGGCCAGCAGCTCGTCCATGCCGAACGGCTTGGTGACGTAGTCGTCGGCTCCGGCGTCCAGGGCCTCGACCTTCTCGTCGGAGGTGTGGCGGGCGGAGAGCACCAGGATCGGTACCCGGGTCCAGCCGCGCAGCCCCTTGATCACCTCGACGCCGTCCATGTCCGGCAGCCCGAGGTCGAGGACGACGACATCGGGGTGGCGGGCGGCGGCGAGCTGGAGCGCGGTCGCGCCGTCGGGCGCGGCGTCCACCTCGTACTTGCGCGCCTTCAGGTTGATCACGAGGGCGCGTACGATCTGCGGCTCGTCGTCGACCACAAGCACCCGGGTCATGGGGGCCCTGCCTTTCTGCTGTACGGCGATCTCCTGGGACATTGCGGAGATCATGAGGTGACCTGCGAGGTCATGAGGTGACCTGCGCGGGCAGGTCGGGGCTGACAGGAACGTATCCCGATGCCGCTTTGAGGGTCAGCACCATGGTGAGGCCGCCGCCGGGGGTGTCCTCGGCGTCCAGCGTGCCGCCCATGGACTCCACGAAGCCGCGGGCGACGGCGAGGCCCAGTCCGACGCCTGCGCCGCGCGGGGCGTCGCCGTAGCGCTGGAAGGGCTCGAAGATGCGCTCCTTGGCGTCGTCGGGGACGCCGGGGCCGCGGTCGGCCACCCGTAGCTCGACGCGTTCGCCGAGCGCGCTGGCGGCCACCGTGACGCGTTCTGCGCCGGAGCTGTACTTGACGGCGTTCTCGACGATGTTGGCGACGGCCCTTTCCAGCAGCCCGGGGTCGACATCGACCATCGGCAGGGTCTCGGGGATGTCCAGGTCCACGCTGCCCTCGGGGACGCCGCCGAGCGCCATCGGGACCACCTCGTCGAGGTCGATCTCGCGGATCAGCGGGGTGACGGTGCCGGTCTGCAGCCTGGACATGTCGAGGAGGTTGCCCACGAGGTGGTCGAGGCGGTCGGCACCGTTCTCGATGCCCTCCAGGAGTTCGGCCTCGTCCTCGTCGGACCAGGCGACGTCGTCGGAGCGCAGAGAGCTGACAGCGGCCTTGATGGCGGCGAGCGGGGTACGCAGATCGTGGCTGACGGCGGCGAGGAGGGCCGTCCTGATCCGGTTTCCCTCGGCGAGCCGCCGGGCCTCCTCCGCCTCGCCGACCAGGCGCTGGCGGTCCAGTACGACGGCGGCCTGGGCGGCGAACGCGCCGAGCACCCGGCGGTCCTCGGCCGGCAGCACCCGGCCGGAGAGCGCGAGTGCCATGTGGTCGCCGACGGGCATGTCCACATCCGCGTCCTCCGGCCGGGCCACCGGGCTCGGCCCGACGCTCCCGGCGCACGTCCACGGCTCGACGTCGCTCTGCCGCTCCAGCAGGGCGACGGACTCCATGCCGAAGGTCTCGCGGACCCGGTCCAGAAGGGCGTCCAGGGTGGTCTCGCCGCGCAGCACACTGCCGGCGAGGAAGGAGAGGATCTCCGACTCGGCGCGCAGCCTGGCCGCCTGATGGGTGCGGCGGGCCGCCAGATCGACGACCGAGGCGACCGAGACCGCCACCGCGAAGAAGATCACGATGGCGACGAAGTTCTCCGGGTCCTGCACGGTCAGGGTGTGGGTGGGCGGGGTGAACCAGTAGTTCAGCAGCAGCGAGCCGGCGGCGGCCGACGCCAGTGCGGGCAGCAGCCCGCCGAGCAGGGCCGCGGCGACGGTCAGGAAGAGGAAGAGCAGGACGTCGTTGGCGAGTCCGGGGCCGTTGTCCAGGCGGGTCAGGAGCAGCGTGAGAAGGGCCGGGCCGCCGACACCGACCAGCCAGCCCCAGATGATCCGGACCCGGCCCAGCCGGGCGCCGCGGGCGATGGGCAGCCCCCGCCCCTTGGCGACCTCTTCGTGGGTGACGATGTGGACATCGAGGTCGGGCCCGGACTCGCGGGCGACAGTGGCGCCCACGCCCGGTCCGTAGATGTACTGCCAGGCCTTGCGTCGGCTGGAGCCGAGGACGATCTGCGTGGCGTTCACCCCACGGGCGAATTCGAGGAGGGCCGACGGTATGTCGTCGCCGATGACATGGTGGAACGTGCCCCCGAGGTCCTCCACGAGGGTGCGCTGGACGGCGAGTTCCTTGGGCGAGGCGGAGGTCAGTCCGTCGCTGCGGGCGATGTAGACGGCAAGGATCTCGCTGCCGGAGCCCTTGGCCGCCATCCGGGACGCGCGGCGGATGAGCGTACGGCCCTCGGGACCGCCGGTGAGCCCGACGACGATGCGTTCGCGGGCCTGCCAGGTGGTGCGGATGTTGTGCTCGCCGCGGTACTGCTGAAGGTATTCGTCGACCCGGTCGGCGACCCAGAGCAGGGCCAGCTCGCGCAGGGCGGTCAGGTTGCCGGGGCGGAAGTAGTTCGACAGGGACGCGTCGATCCGGTCCGGCTTGTAGATGTTGCCGTGGGCCATCCGGCGGCGCAGCGCCTGGGGCGACATGTCGACGAGTTCGAGCTGGTCGGCCCTGCGGACGACCTCGTCGGGGACGGTCTCGCGCTGCCGCACACCAGTTATGGCCTCGACGACGTCGCCGAGTGATTCCAGGTGCTGGATGTTGACGGTGGAGATCACGTCTATGCCGGCCTGGAGGAGCTCTTCGACATCCTGCCAGCGCTTGGCGTTGCGGGAGCCCGGCACATTGGTGTGCGCCAGTTCGTCCACCAGGGCGACGGCCGGGGCGCGCTCCAGGACCGCGTCGACGTCCATCTCGGTGAAGACGGCGGAGCGGTACTCGATCTCACGTCGCCGGATCTGCTCCAGGCCGTGCAGCATGACCTCGGTGCGCGGGCGATCGTGGTGCTCCACGAAGGCGACGACACAGTCGGTGCCCCGTTCCACACGGCGGTGGGCCTCGGAGAGCATCGCGTACGTCTTGCCGACGCCGGGTGCCGCACCCAGGTAGATCCGAAGTTTGCCGCGCGCCATGGCCCCATTGTCTTCTCTGAACCGGCTGCCGCCGATGCGGCAGCCGGTTCGAAGCTACCCCGAGGATTCTCGACAAATGGGACGGGGGGTGGGGTGAGGGACCGAATTGACAGGATTCTGACGCCTCGGACGGACCCGGCCCCCGCCCCGCCCCACTACTCGTGTTCGACGATGTGCCCGTCGCTCAGCTCCAGCACCCGGTCCGCCAGCCCCAGCAGCTGCGCGTCATGCGTCGCCACCAGCGCTGTGACGCCTTCACTGCGCACCACCGCCCGCAGCAGCTCCATCACCGCGAGTCCGGTCTCCGCGTCGAGCTGCCCCGTCGGCTCGTCCGCGATCAGCAGCGCGGGGCGGTTGGCCAGCGCGCGGGCGATCGCGACGCGCTGCTGCTGGCCGCCGGAGAGTTCGCCGGGGCGCTGAGCGGCATGGTCGGCGAGGCCGACCATGGAGAGCAGCAGCGCCACCCGGTCCTCGCGCTCGCGCGGGTCCGCCTTGCGCAGCCGCATGGGTACGCCGACGTTCTCCGCGGCGGTCAGGATCGGGATCAGGCCGAACGACTGGAAGATGAAGCCGATCCGGTCCCGGCGCAGCTCCAGGAGCCCGTTCTCGCCGAGTCCGGCGAGGTCCGTGCCGCCGACGGTGATCCGGCCGCCGTCGGGGCTGTCGAGGCCACCGACGAGGTTGAGCAGCGTCGTCTTGCCTGAGCCCGAGCGTCCCTTGAGTGCGACGAGCTCGCCGCGCGGCACCTCGAAGGACACCCCGCGCAGCGCGTGCACGGCCGCGGCGCCGGTGCCGTACGAGCGGCGCAGGTCCTCGACCCGGACCATGGGCCCGCGGGCCGGGCCCTCGGCGACCGCCACGCCGCTCTGCGTGCCGGTGCTCGTCCGGCCGGTGTTGTCGGTCATGTCTCTCCCCCGTGCATGCCTCTCCCCCGTATCTGCTTCGGTCCCGTCGGCCGCCAGTATGTGCATCGGACGCAGGGCTGGGCAATGGCCTGAGGCCGGTGGTCAGGCGTACGGCCAGACGCCGATGTGGTCGCACTCGGCGGTGAGGCGCACCCGGTGGCGTAGCCCGTACCGTCACAGACAGTCGTCGGGCAGCTGCAACCGCCCCACCCGGTCGAGTACGGCGAATTCCTCCGCGCCGCCGTCGGGGCCGCCGTCGCGCAAGATCTCCGTGGAGGTCCGGCCGTCGCGGATGCGTACCGTACGCCGCACCTGCCCGGAGACCATCGGGTCGCGGGTGACGACCAGGACAGTCGCGCCGAGTTCGTCGTCGGCGCGGCACAGAGCGGCGAAGGCATCCTCGCCACCAACGGTGTCGAGTTCACCGGCCGGCTCGTCGGCGAGCAGGACCCGGGGGCTGTTGGCGGTGGCCACGGCGACGGCGACGCGCTGCTGTTCGCCGCCGCTCACGGGGCAGCCGCTGTACATGGCCGCCGGTGCCCGGTGCGTCGCCCAGGTGTGCTGCGGCACACCGGCGAAGACATCGTCCATCGCGACACGTACGGCCTTGTCGGTACGGACGTACGCCGCAACCTTCCCGGCACCGTGACGGCCCGCGACCTGGACGTCGGCTCCGGAGTCCGCGGCGAGCCGTCGCTGCACCCCGCCCTCGGCCGCGCGCTCGGTGAGCGCGGCCGGCGCCGCCGGCACGGTGGCCGCGAGCAGCACCGCGAGTCCGGCCGCGCAGAGCACCGGACCGTGGCGCCTGCTGCGGCGCAGCAGTGCAGGCGTCCGCCTTCGCCGGGCATGAATTTGACGGACAGTCAATTCATGGCGCCGAGCGGCGCGGACGATTTCTTTGTCGGAGCACAACGGCTTCCCGACAACTTCCTGACACCGGACGGCCAGCCTTGCCAAGGTCCACCGGGGCGAGTGCCCCGTCCTTGAAAGGGTGCGCATGACGTTACGAAGGAGCCTTCCCGGGCTGGCCGCCGGAGCCCTCGGGATATCCCTGACCCTGTCCGCGGTCCCCGCCGCAACCGCAACCGCCCCCGCGAAAGCGCAGGGCCCCACCGCCCCCACCGTCTCCGAGCAGCAGGTGATGCCCCACCTGAGCGCCCTGCAGCACATCGCCGACCGCAACGGCGGCAACCGAGCGCACGGCACGAAGGGGTACGCGGACTCGGTGGCGTATGTGAAGAGCGCCCTGGACCGGGCGGGCTTCCGCACAAGACTGGTGCCCTTCACCCATGACGGCGCCGTCGGCCACAACCTGATCGCCGACTGGCCGGGCGGCGATCTCGACCATGTGCTGCTGACCGGCGCACACCTCGACAGCGTCGAGGAGGGCCCTGGAATCAACGACAACGGCTCGGGCTCTGCCGCGGTCCTGGCCACCGCTCTTCAGGTGGCCAAGTCCCGTCTGAAGCCCGAGCGGCACCTTCGGTTCGCGTGGTGGGGCGCGGAGGAGCCGGGCCTGATCGGCTCGGCGGACTACGTCAAGAAACTCCCCGGGGCCGACCGCCGCAGGATCGACGTCTATCTCAACTTCGATCAGGCGGGCAGCAGGAACACCCGGCAGTGGCTCGTGATCCACGACGACGAGCACGGCGAGACCGAGGCCCAGCAGGCGTTCGAGGCGTGGTTCGCCGAGCGGGACATCCCCACGTTCGACATCGGCGTCGGCGGTTCGGACCACGAGTCGTTCGCAGACGCCGGCATCCCGTCGTCCGGCTTCAGCACCGGTATCTCGGACTGCATCCACGAGGCGTGCGACAACCTCTCCAATGTGGACCCGAAGACCGAGACAACCAGCACCGACGCCCTCATCGGTGTGCTGTGGAAGCTCGCCGCCACCGTGCCCCGGCGCTGACCCCCATCCTCAGGAGCGAGACATGCGCAGACTGCTGAACCCGCGCCGCAGAGCCGCCACCGCCCTCGTGGCCGCTGTGGTGAGCGGCATCGTACTGGCCACCGTCCCCGCCTCCGCCGCCGTCGGCGGCCCGGGTATCGGTGACCCGTACTTCCCCGACGACGGCAACTCCGGCTACGACGTGTCCCACTACGACGTACGTATCGCCTACGACCCGGCGCGCACCGACCACCTGGACGGCGACACCACCGTCACCGCCCGCGCCCTGGCCGACCTCGACCGCTTCAGCCTGGACCTCAAGGGCTTCACCGTGGCATCGGTCACGGTGAACGGCACCCCGGTGAAGGCGTTCTCCCGGTCCGGTGCCCATGAGCTGGTCATCACCCCGGCCGGCCCGGTCGTGAAGGGCACGGCGTTCGCGGTCCGGGTGAAGTACGCCGGCAAGCCCGACGCCGAGGGCTGGCACACGCTGAAGAACGGTGGCGCGAGCGTGACCGGCGAACCGCACGCGGCGACCTCCTGGTACCCCGCCAACGACCATCCGTCCGACAAGGCCACCTTCGCGCTCACCGCGACCGTGCCCGACGGCTGGACGGTCGTCGGCAACGGTCTGCCCGGCCCGGCCACGGTCAAGAACGGCAGGAAGACATTCCGCTGGTTCGAGGACAGGCCGCTGGCGACATACGTCAGCACGGTCGCCATCGACAAGTTCACCGTCCACCGGGGAAGGACGGCCGCCGGAACGCCCGTCATCACGGCGTACAGCCCGGACGCCGTCATCGACCCGGACGCGGAGGCCGAGCAGACGGAGATCCTGGACTTCCTGACCGCGAAGTTCGGCCCGTACCCGTTCTCCTCGGCGGGCGCCATCGTCGTCGGCGCCACGAAGGAACCCAGCAACGGCCCCATCGCCCTTGAGACACAGAGCCGCCCCACGTACGGCGGAATGCTCTTCGACGCCTCGATGGTCCACGAGAACACCCACCAGTGGTTCGGCGACAGCGTGTCGTTCAAGGACTGGCGGGACGGCTGCATCGCGGAGTGCTTCGCCCAGTACGCCGGGCAGTTGTGGGAGGAGCACAAGGGCGCCGATCTCGACAAGGACTACTACCGGTCCGAGGTCGATGAGTACAGGGACGACCCGTCGTTCTGGTCCACCAGGCTCTACGACCCGGGCCGGGGAAAGGAGTTGGACTCCGCGCTGTATTTCAAGGGTTCCCTGATGCTGCACGCCCTGCGGCGCACAGTGGGTGATGATGCGTTCTTCGGGACGCTCAGGACCTGGACCCGCGACCACGCGTACGGCAATGCCTCGTTCCGGCAGTTCGAGGCACTGGCGGCGAAGGTCTCGGGCAAGGACCTCAAGGGGTTCTTCGGGGCGTGGGTCGACGGCACGGTCATCCCACCGGAGAAGTACCTCTGTCCCGGCAGCCTGGGCACGCCGGCCGGTTGAGCAGGCGTACCACGGGGGCCGCTCCTCCGTCCGTCAACGCCCTGAGGCCGGCCATGGCGGCCGGCCTCAGGGCTCCCTCAAGTCCTCAAGACCTCAAGACCCGTTCACGAGCTCCTTGAGTGCGATGTTGAGCTGGAGGACGTTGACCCTCGGTTCTCCCACGAAGCCGAGGATCCGGCCGTCGGTGTGCTGCTCGACGAGTTTCTCGACCTGGGTGATGTCGAGGTGGTTGCGCTCGGCGACGCGGCGTACCTGGAGCTGTGCGTAGTTGGGGGAGATGGCGGGGTCGAGGCCGGAGCCCGAGGAGGTGACGGCGTCGGCCGGCACGTCGTCGGGGTTGACGGGGTGGCCGGGGACGGAGTTGTCCTTGACGACGGCGGCTTTGGCGGCGGTGACCCAGTCGATGAGTTCCTTGTTGTCGCCGGAGCGGTTGGTCGCGCCGGAGAGGATCAGTTTGTACTGGGTGTTGACGCTGTTGGTGCCCAAACCGTTGGAGGGGCGGGGCTGGAACCACTTGAGGTCCGGGGCCGCGGTTTCCTGTCCCTTCTTCAGCGGCAGGTCGTAGCGCTGGCCGATGAGTTCGGAGCCGACGACCTTGCCGTTGGAGGTGATCTCGGAGCCGTTGGCCTTGTCGGGGAAGATGCCCTGGGCGATACCGGTGACGGCGAGCGGGTAGATGACGCCGCACACGAGGGTGAGGACGAGCAGGGCGCGCAGCCCGGCCCAGAGCAGCCGGGCGGTGTTTCCTACGGAGTTGTTCATGGCAGGTCAGCCGATTCCGGGGATGAGGGAGATGATCAGGTCGATGATCTTGATGCCGATGAACGGGGCGATCAGGCCGCCCAGTCCGTAGATCCCGAGGTTGCGCCGGAGCATCGAGTCGGCGCTGCTGGGCCGGTAGCGCACGCCCTTGAGGGCGAGCGGTACGAGCGCGATGATGATCAGCGCGTTGAACACGACCGCGGACAGGATCGCGGACTGGGGCGAGGACAGCTGCATGATGTTGAGCTTGTCCAGGCTGGGGTAGGCCACCGCGAACATTGCCGGGATGATCGCGAAGTACTTCGCGACGTCGTTGGCGATCGAGAAGGTGGTCAGGGCTCCGCGGGTGATGAGGAGCTGCTTGCCGATCTCGACGATCTCGATCAGCTTGGTGGGGTTGGAGTCCAGGTCCACCATGTTCCCGGCCTCCTTGGCGGCCGAGGTACCGGTGTTCATGGCCACGCCGACGTCCGCCTGGGCGAGCGCGGG
>NZ_JBHVWS010000067.1:0-45969 GCF_042882185.1 Streptomyces sp. NPDC058239 | reverse complement strand
GTGCCCTCGGCATTCGTGGTGCTGGACGCTCTGCCGTTGACGCCGAACGGGAAGCTGGACCGGCGGGCCCTGCCGGCCCCCACGTACGCGTCGGACGCTTCCGGGCGGGCGCCCCGCACACCGCGGGAGGAGATCCTGTGCGGCCTGTTCGCCGAGGTCCTCGGCGCGGAGTCGGTCTCCATCGACGACAGCTTCTTCGACCTCGGCGGACACTCGCTCCTGGCCACTCGGCTCGTACGCCGGATCCGGCTGGCGCTGGGCGTGGAAGTCACGGTTCGGTCGCTGTTCGAGGCACCCACGGTGGCTCTGCTGGCGACAGAACTCGCTTCAGCTGTCACGGCGAAGACGCGACCCAAGCTGCGACGTATGCGCCCCCTCCAGGAAGACGGCGATTGACGTCGCCTTTCCACCCGATCGGCAAGAGCGGCGGAGCCTGAGGAGCAATCCTCCGGCCCGCCCGGCCCGCTCGCACGTTCTTCATGTAACCCGCTGCCTTGGTTGGCGGTGATCCCTCTGTGTGAGGGAGCAAGCGAAAGGTTGTTCCTGTGATTCCGGTGTCGTTCGCGCAGCGCCGTCTGTGGTTCCTCGGTCAGTTGGAAGGCGCGTCCGCGACGTACAACATCCCGCTTGCTCTGCGCCTGAGCGGGGTGCTGGACGTGGATGCGCTGCGGGCGGCGTTGGCGGATGTGGCTCGCCGGCATGAGACCCTGCGGACGGTGTTCCCGCAGGTGGACGGTGAACCGCGGCAGGAGATCCTGCGGGGCGCCGCGGGCGTACCCGAGGTCGCCGTGAAGTCCGTGGCTGCCGAGGACGTTGCCTCGGAAGTGGCCGATGTGACAGGCACGGGATTCGATCTCGAGCGTGATCTGCCGTGGCGGGTGACGCTGCTCGACGTGGACTCGGTCGATGAGTGGGTTCTGGTGATGGTGGTCCATCACATTGCGGCTGATGGCTGGTCGATGGCGCCTTTGGCGAAGGATCTGTCGGTGGCGTACGCGGCCCGTTGCCAGGGTGCCGTGCCGGCGTGGGATGCGCTGCCGGTGCAGTACGCGGACTACACGCTGTGGCAGCGCGAGGTCCTCGGTGACGAGGACGACCCGGAAAGCGTGATCGCGGCGCAGGTCGCCTACTGGCGCGAGGCTCTGTCCGGGATTCCGGAGCAGCTGGAGTTGCCGGTCGACTTCCCGCGTCCGGCGGTCGCCTCCCACGAGGGTGCATCCGTGGACGTGCATGTTCCGGTTGAGGTGCATGCCCGTCTCGTGGAGCTGTCCCGCGCCTGCGGTGCGAGTGTATTCATGACGGTGCAGGCCGCGCTGGCGGTGCTGCTGTCGAAGATGGGCGCCGGCGAGGACATCCCGATCGGGACCCCGATCGCGGGACGCACCGACGACGCCCTGGACGAGCTCGTCGGGTTCTTCGTGAACACGCTGGTCCTGCGGACCGACGTGTCGGGCGATCCCACGTTCCGCCAGATCGTCGAGCGGGCCCGGGAGACCGACCTGGCCGCCTTCGCGCACCAGGACGTGCCGTTCGAGCGACTGGTGGAGATCCTCAACCCGGCCCGTTCCATGGCCCGCCACCCCCTCTTCCAGGTCATGCTCACCTTCCACAACAACGCGCAACCCGACCTCGACCTCCCCGGCATCCACGCCCAGGCCGAGCCTGTCGGTGATGCGGCGGCCAGGTTCGACCTGTCGTTCAACCTCGGCGAAATGCACGCGGAGGACGGCACACCCGCAGGATTGCGCGGGCGGCTCGACTACCGGACCGATCTGTTCACGGCACAGACCGCGCAGAGCCTTGCGGACCGCTTGGCACGCGTGCTCGAAGCAGTTGTTGCTGTGCCCGATCGGGCCGTCCGCGAGCTCAGTGTTCTGGGTGCCGAGGAACGTCGGCGGGTGCTGGTGGATTGGAACGACACGGGTCGGGAGGTTCCGGATGTGACGCTGCCGGAGCTGTTCGAGGCACAGGTGGTGCGGACTCCGGGTGCGCCGGCTGTGGTGAGTGGCGGGGTGGAGCTCAGCTACGCCGAACTGAACAGTCGGGCGAATCGTCTGGCCCGGTATCTGGTGGCGTGTGGTGCGGGTCCGGAGCGGCTGGTGGCGGTTGCGCTGCCGCGCTCGGTCGACCTGGTCGTGGCGTTGCTTGCGGTGCTGAAGAGTGGTGCGGGGTATGTGCCGGTGGACCCGGAGTATCCGGCGGACCGGATCGCGTACATGCTGGCCGACGCCGACCCGGTCCTCGTGGTCACCGATTCGGTCACGTTGTCGGTGCTGCCTCAGGACGGTGTGTTCAGCGACCGCGGTGTGCTCTTGGACGAGCCCTCGGTGCGGGAAGCGGTTGTGGCGCTGAGCACGTCTGACCTTCTCGATGCGGACCGTTTGTCTTCGGTGGTTCCTGTGCATCCGGCGTATGTGATTTATACGTCGGGGTCGACGGGGCGGCCGAAGGGTGTGGTGATCGAGCATGCGGCGCTTGTGAATTATGTGGTGCGGTGTCCGCTGGTGTATCCGGATCTTGCGGGTTCGACGGTGTTGCATGCGTCGGTGTCGTTCGATGCGGGTGTGACCGTGTTGTACGGGGCGTTGGTTGCGGGTGGTTGTGTGGTGGTGGCGGCGTTGTCCTCGGCGGAGGCCGAGGAAGGGGTTGGTGCCGGGTTGCCGGTGTCGTTCCTGAAGGTGACGCCGAGTCATCTGCCGGTGTTGGAAGGTGCGGGGCGTGGTTTCGTGCCGGGTGGCCAGTTGATGCTGGGCGGGGAGGAGATTCCCGGTCATGTGGTGGCTCGCTGGCGTGAGGCGCATCCGCGGGTGTCGGTGGTGGCGCATTACGGTCCGACCGAGGCAACGGTCGGCTGCACCGACTATCCGGTGCCCGAGGACGCGGTGCTGTCTGCCGGGGCGGTTCCGATCGGCCGTCCGATGTGGAACACGCGGGTGTATGTGCTGGATGCGGGTTTGTCGCCGGTGCCGGTGGGCGTGGCCGGTGAACTGTACGTCGCCGGTGCGCAGTTGGCGCGTGGCTATCTGGGCCGTGCCGGTCTGACCGCTGAGCGGTTCGTCGCGGACCCGTTCGCGCACGTGTCTGGTTCGCGGATGTACCGGACCGGGGACGTGGTGCGCTGGAACACGGACGGAGTCCTGGAGTTCGTGGGCCGGGCGGACGCCCAGGTGAAGGTACGCGGCTTCCGTATCGAGCCCGGCGAGATCGAAGCAGTCCTGGCAGGGCACGGGCAGGTGGCCCAGACGGCGGTCGTCGTACGGGAGGACCAGCCGGGCGACAAGCGCCTGGTGGCCTACCTCGTGGCGGCATCCGACGGTGGCGCTGTCGACACGGCCGTACTGCGCGGATTCGTAGGGGACCGGTTGCCTGAGTACATGGTGCCCTCGGCGTTCGTCATGCTCGACTCGCTGCCGTTGACGCCGAACGGCAAGCTGGACCGGCGCGCCCTGCCGGCCCCCGAGTACACATCGAACGCGTCCGGACGGGCTCCCCGGACGCCCCGGGAGGAGGTGCTCTGCGGCCTGTTCGCCGAGGTCCTCGGCGTCAGCGCCGTTTCCATCGACGACAGCTTCTTCGAGCTGGGCGGTCACTCGCTGCTCGCGACCCGTCTGGTCAGCCGGATCAGGTCGGTGATCGGATCGGAGGTGAGCATCCGGTCCGTGTTCGAGGCACCGACCGTCGCCGGGCTCGCCGACCGACTCGACGAAGTCGACGTCACGGATCCCTTCGACGCCCTGTTCCCCCTGCGTCGCCAGGGCACGGGCAACCCGCTCTTCTGCGTGCACCCCGTGGCGGGTCTGAGCTGGTGCTATTCGGGCCTGATCAGGGAGTTGCCGGCCGATGTGCCGATCTACGGTCTCCAGTCCAGGGGAGTGGGCGGAGGAGAGCCCGCTGCCACCGTCGAGGAGATGGCCGTCGAGTACGCGCAGCTCATCCGCTCCGTGCAGCCCGTGGGGCCGTACCGCCTCCTGGGATGGTCCTTCGGCGGGCTCGTCGCGCACGCGGTGGCCGAAGAGCTCCAGAGGCAGCAGCAGGAGGTCAGCCTCCTCGCGGTCGTCGATGCCTACCCGACGTCGCAGGTACCCGACATGGACGACGACCGGCAGGGCCTCATCCGGGCCCTCGCCGAGGCCGCCGGCCTGACCCTTCCCGACGAAGCTGCCGGAGGCGATGACGCCGAAGGGTTCTCCAGCCTGTTGGAGGCCTACGCCGCGGACCAGATCGGTGAAGTGGCCCGGAGCCTCGACGTCGATGCGGACAAGGCCGCGGGCCTGATCGCCGTGATCGAGAACAACCGCAAGCTCGCCCGTTCGCTGACCCCGGGTGCAGTGGACGGGGGCCTCCTCTTCTTCCGTGCAGGTGTCGACAATCCGATGCCGATGTCCGGTAGCGAGGCATGGACTCCCCATGTTTCAAACGGAGTTGACGAACACGTGATTGAATGTGATCACGTCGCCATGATGCAGCCCGAGCCGCTTGCGCACATCGGCCGTGTACTCCGGGACCGGCTGCAGCCCGGAAGAGACCCCGATGCCTGATCAGCCGCAAGGGACAGGGCGGGCGCGCGTCCGTCACGTGACGCCGCCCTGTCCCTCGTACGGCCCCCGTGGGCCGCATCAGGTGCCCCGGCGCCACCCCCTGACCCCGCCTGTGCCCGCGCCCTTGCCTGTGACTGTGCCCGTGCGGGGGGCGACCTGAAATCGAGAGTGCTTTTGTCCTTTCTTCTTCTTTTCAATGCTTTCTCACCACGCAAGAGAACTGGAGTTTCTGTGACGTCTTCCCAGGTGAACACGGTTGTCGACGACTTCGAGCTGGACTACGTGGAGATGTACGTCCGCGACCTAGAGGCGCAGATCGCTCTGTGGCGTGACTCCTACGGCTTCGTGCAGGTCGCGGCGGGTGGATCCCCGGAGCAGGGGTTCCGGGCCGCGGTGATGAGCCAGGGTGCGATGAGGCTCGTACTGACGGAGGCGACGGCCGAGCAGCATCCAGCCTCCGACTACGTGCTCGCCCACGGTGACGGCATCGCGAACATCGCTCTGCGCACGGGGGATGTGCGTACGGCGTTCGGCCAGGCCGTGGAGAACGGCGCACGGGCCCTCGCGGAACCCGTGGAGCACGCGGGGGACGACGTCGCGGTCAGCGCGACGGTCTCCGGATTCGGCGATGTGGTGCACACCCTGGTGCAGCGGCGTACGGGCAAGGGCGCCGGGCTGCCCGCCGGGTTCCGGCCGATTCCCGGCGCCGGCCGGCCCACGGAGGCGGAAGCGGTTGCCGCGGACGGGCTCCGTCTCCTGGAGATCGACCACTTCGCCGTGTGCGTGAACGTCGGCGAGCTGGACCCGATGGTGGAGCTGTACCGGAAGTCGTTCGGGTTCAGCGAGATCTTCGCGGAGCGGATCGTTGTGGGAACCCAGGCGATGCTGTCCAAGGTGGTCCAGAGCCGGTCGGGTGAGGTGACCTTCACGATCCTCCAGCCCGACCCCGCGGCGGACCCCGGTCAGATCGACGAGTTCCTCAAGAACCACGTCGGATCCGGTGTGCAGCACGTGGCCTTCGCCGCGGACGACGTGGTCCGATCCGTCGGTGCGCTCGTCGGCCGCGGAGTGGAGTTCCTGACCACCCCGGACGCGTACTACACCCTGCTGAAGCAGCGCATCACCCTGAGCAAGCACTCCCTGGAGAGCCTGCACGCGCTGAACGTCCTCGTCGACGAGGACCATGCCGGACAGCTGTTCCAGATATTCGCGCGCTCCACCCATCCGCGGCGCACCCTCTTCTTCGAGGTGATCGAGCGGTGCGGGGCGGAGACCTTCGGAAGCTCCAACATCAAGGCCCTCTACGAGGCAGTGGAGATGGAGCGCATCGCGAAACAGGGTCAGCCGCTGTGAACCGCACCGGGCAGGACGCAGCCGGCTTGCGGGCATCGGCCGATGCACCGTGGGACGTCGAGCGGGACGTGCACTGCACGGAGGACCTGGAGCGGGCGGCACGGCAGGCCCTGGCCGCCGACGTGTGGGACTTTCTCGCCGGCGGCAGCGGCGCCGAGGTGACGCTGGCCGCCAACCGCGCGGCACTGAGGCGGATCGCCCTCGTCCCGCGCATCCTGCGGGACGTGGCGCACTGCGCCCTGGAGACCACGCTGTTCGGAGTGGAGCAGGCCATGCCGGTGGCCACCGCCCCCATCGCCTACCACGGCCTGATCCACCCCGAGGGCGAGCTGGCCGGCGCGCGAGCGGCCAAGGCGGCGGGAATTCCCTTCACCGCGAGCACTCTGAGCAGCTGCCCGATCGAGGACATCGCCGGGATCGGCGGCACCGTCTGGTTCCAGCTGTACTGGCTGCGCGACCGGAAGGCGACCTTCGAGCTGGTCGAGAGGGCGGAGGCCGCCGAATGCGCGGCGCTGGTGCTCACCGTCGACGTGCCGTGGATGGGGCGCCGGCTGCGGGACGTCCGGAACCGGTTTGTCCTGCCCCCCGGGGTCGAAGCTGCCAACCTGGCATGGGGATCGGCCTCCGAGGCCCACCGGGCGCGGGCGTCCGGATCCGCGGTCGCAGCCCACACCCAGGCCGCCTTCACGCCCTCGCTGACCTGGTCCGACGTGGAGGAACTGCGGCGGCTCACCCGGCTGCCGCTCATCCTGAAGGGCGTACTCGACCCACAGGACGCGCGGCGCGCCGCCGACACCGGGGTGGACGGCGTCGTGGTGTCCAACCACGGCGGCCGTCAGCTGGACGGCGCCGTCGCCGCCATCGACTCCCTCGAGGCGGTCGCCGAGGAGGTGGGGGGCGACTGCCGGGTTCTGCTCGACAGCGGGATCCGGAGCGGGACCGACATACTGCGCGCCCTCGCGCTGGGAGCCGACGCCGTACTCGTGGGGCGGCCGGTGCTGTGGGGGCTCGCCGCGGCAGGGGAGCGGGGCGTCGGGCGCCTCTTGCACCTCCTGGCGGAGGAACTCCGCGACGCCTTCGGCCTCGCGGGCTGCGACGGAGTGGCGGCCGCCAGGAAGATCCGCACCTTCAGGGGGGTCGGCTGACCCCCGGCCGCCAGGCGTCCTCCGCGCCACCGCGCCCCGCGGCGGCCGGGGGCGGACCCCGGGCGGATCCACACGTCTCCGGATGACATGTCAGTGCGGGCCCTGAGAAAGGAATGCGGAAATGGAGCAAAGGGTGAGCCGCCACTACGCGGTGTTCTGTCCGATATGCGGACGGCGCAGTATGGATGACGGACTGGCACTGTCGTGCAGTCGTGATCACGGGCCGGCGCTGCTCCGGTCCGACTACTTGGTGAAGGAGTTCGCGCCGAAGACCGATTGCGAGGGTCTCTTCCGCTACCGGGACTGGCTTCCGGTCACCCGGACGTTCCCGACACGGGCCCGCACGGTCGTGTTCCAGAGCGAGGAACTCTCCGCCCAGCTCGGCCTGCCGAACCTCTGGATCGCCTTCAACGGCTACTGGCCCGAGCGCGGTGCCTACCTCGAAACCGCGACCTTCAAGGAACTGGAGGCGTACGCGGTCCTGGGGCGCCTGCCGAGCGACCCGCCGGTGCTGGTGGTGGCCTCTGCGGGCAACACCGCCGCGGCGTTCGCCGCGGTCTGCTCGCGGTACCGCCGGCCGTGCCTCCTTGTCGTGCCCAGGCGCGGACTGGCCAGGATGAGGTTCCGTACGCCACTGGACCCGGCGGTGAAGCTCGTCGTGCTGGACGGCGCCGACTACTCCGACGCCATCGCCCTCGCCGAGTCGGTGGCCGCGCTCCCCGGCTTCCAGGCCGAGGGCGGCGTACGCAACATCGGCCGGCGCGACGGACTGGCCACGGTCCTGTACGCGGGCGTGGAAGCCATCGGCAGGATGCCCGACCACTACGTCCAGGCCGTCGGCAGCGGAGCCGGCGCCATCGCGGTCCACGAGGCGGCGGCCCGGCTTCTGGCCACGGGCCGCTACGGCAGTGACCTGCCGCGGCTCCTGCTCTGCCAGAACGCGTCGTTCGCGCCGCTCGCCGACTCCTGGAAGTCGGGGACGCGCCACCTCAGCACCTGCAGCGCCGATGACGCGCGGGCCGCGACGAGAACCGTCTTCGCCGACGAGCTGACCAACCGCTTCCCTCCCTACGCCGTCCGTTCCGGCGTCTACGACGTGCTCACCGAAAGCGCGGGCGACGTGCTGACCGTCGAGCGCAAGGCGGCGGAGTACGAGAGGGAGGTTTTCGGCAAGGCCGAGTCCGTCGACATCGAGCCGGCCTCCGCCGTGGCGCTCGCCGGGCTCCGCAAGGCCGTCCTCGACGGGCGGATCCCCGAGGAGGCCTGCGTCCTCCTGAATGTCACGGGCGGCGGCCGGGCCCGGCTGGCACAGGACCATTCCCTCTACGACGCGGAACCGGCCCTGGTCGTCGACCTCCAGGACGAGGCGGTGGAAGGCCTCGTGCCGCGGATCGCCGGACTGTTCCCGGACCGGATCCGCTAGACCGCACGCTCTCACGCACTCATTCACGTACGCAGGCACGCACCGCACGCAGGCACACAGGTCGCGCAGCGGGGAGACGTTACGGCGGCACCGTCACCCCTCGCCGAACTCCTCCTCCTGCGGTGCCCCCGCGTTGCGTACCGAGAGCCGCCACCCCGACGGCTCCTCGCTCAGTATGTGCCAACGGCAGTTGGACAGGCCGGCCAGCGACATCCAGCGTCCCGGATCCATCCCCAGGATGCGGCCGGCGGTCGCGCGGATGGTCCCGCCGTGGCTCACCACGACCAGCGTCCCCCCGTCCGGAAGTCGCTCGGCATGGCGCTCCACGACGGCGACCGCCCGCTCGGCCACCTCGGTGTCCAGCTCGCCGCCCCCGCGCCGTAGGGGCTCACCCCGCTTCCATGCCTCGTACTCCTCGCCGTACCCGGCCACGATTTCGTCGTGGGTGAGTCCCTGCCACCGGCCGGTGTACGCCTCGCGCAACCCCTCCTCGGGGGTGGCCGGGAGGAGCGTCAGCGCGGACAGCTCCCGTGCGGTGGCGGCAGCACGCTTCAGACGGGAGGTGATGACGGCGTCCGGGGCCAGGGCAGCCAACACCCTTGCCGCGCGCCGCGCCTCCTGCACGCCCTCGGGGTTCAGTTCGATGTCGGTGGTTCCCTGGAAGCGCTGTTCCCGGTTCCAGGCCGTCTGACCGTGACGCCACAGCACGATCCTGCGGCCTCTTGAGCTTGTGGCAACCATGTCCCGATGAAATCCCTTCTCGCGGTGCGGTGTTCGGTCCGACAACGGACGGCGGGGACGGATCCCCGCCCCGGGGACCCGTCCGCGCCTTCGGGGACGCTTCAGCGCCCTCGCCACACGGGCGGGCGTTTCTCCGCGAAGGCCCGCGGGCCCTCGCGGCATCCGCACTGTGCCTGCGGCGCTGCTCCCACGGGAAGGCCTCGGTGAACGCCTGCTCGAGCGGCAAGTCCACGGAACGCATCACGGCCTCCTTGATGGCGCGCACCGCCAAGGGGGCGCTGCGCAGCAGGGCCTCCGTCCACGCGCCGACCGCGTCGTCGAGATCCTCGTCAGGGACGTCGTCGTCGGCCTCGATGTCGTCCCAGACCTCGGCCAGCGTCTCGTGTATGCGCCGGTTCATCGCGTTGAGCACGGCGGGCCGGTCCAGGGTCACGTACGCGACGTGTCCCTTCTTCTCGTACCGGACCCCGCTCTGCTCGCCGCCGGTCACCGGCCCGGTCCCGCCTTCCCGGCCGAGGCCGCCGAGAAGCGGCCGACCTTGTCGAGCACGTCCGCGTCGTACAGGCTTCCACGCACAGCATGACGGCCACCCGACCAGGATGCGCGGTGGCCCAGCCGGCCGACGCCTGGCGGGCGTTGAGCCCGGTGTTGCAGCCCATGCCCACGACGTCCACGCGGCTCGTCTGCGGGCGGAGCCCCATGGAGTGGATCAACAGGGCGCTCAGGCCGGGAGTGAGGAAGCCCGTGGTGGTCGTCACGCAGAGGTAGTCGACCTCGTGCGGGTCTATGCCGGTGTCGGCCAGGCACTTCTGGATGGCTCGAGCCCCCATGTCGAGGGCGAGTCTCTTGTGCTTGTCCAGCAGCGCGCCCTGCGCCTCGGGGCGGCAGGTGCCGTTCGCGTCGCGCGGAGGCAGGGAGAGGAAGCGCCTCTCGATGGAGCTGTTGAGGAAGACGGACCGGACCTTGGAATCCGATATCTCGAATATGTCGAGTAACTCGTACTGGGTGTAAGAGGTTTCGGTCACTGCTGTCGCGACGCCCGCGATACGGGGTGCGGTCAGTGTACGGACGGGTGGTGCCTTGGATGGTTCGGGGAATCCGGTGTACGGGGGGTTCACCGATATGGTCATCGGAAGGTCCACCCCCACATTCGCGGCTTGCTGCGAACCAGCGTGTGCACGGTCAGCAACTTGTCGGTTTCCTTGTGGGTTGTGACGGGACCCGGGCAGCGGTCTCATCCCTGATGAACCGTGCCAGGCGCTTGACGCCGTCCGTGATCTCCGACTGGGACAGGTAGCTGATGGACAGTCGGATGCAGTTGGCTCCGCCGCCCTGGGGATAGAAGTAGGACATGGGCGTCCAGATGACGCCGTAGTCCTCCGCCGAACGTTCCAGGGCGGAGTTGTCCACTCGGAACGGCACGTCCATGGTGAGGAAGAATCCACCGGTGGGCCGGTTCCAGCGGACGCCGAGCGCGGTTCGCTCGTCCTCGGGGAAGGTCTCGTCGAGTTCCCGCAGAATGGCCTGCATCGCATCGCCGTAGTAGCGGGACGTCTCGACGTTGATGTCCGCGGTGCGGCCGTCGGCTGCCAGCAGCATCCCGCCCACGGCGGCCTGGCCGAGCGCGGACGTGTTCACCGTCACCATGCTCTTGATCTTGGTGATCTCGTCCACCAGCAGCCCCGTGGAGCCGTCCCGGTCGACGACGACCTGGTCCGCGACGGCGAACCCCACCCGTGCGCCGGGGAACAGCGTCTTGGAGTACGAGCCGAGGTGGACGACGCGGCGGTCGCGGTCGAGGGACTTGAGCGTGGGCACCTGGCGGCCGGGGCTGACCATCCGGTACGGGCTGTCCTCCAGTAGGAGGACGTCCTCGCGGGCGGCGAGCTCGAGGAGCTCTCCGCGCGCTTCCAGCGAGAGCGTGACGCCGGACGGATTCGAATGGTCGGGGACCACGTAGAGCGCCCGCGGGCGGCGCCCGCGGGCCCGCTCGGCCCGGATCGCGGCCTCCACATCGGCGCACCGCAGGCCGTCGGCCCGCTCTTCGACGGGGGTGAGCTCGATGTCGAGGAGGCGTGCGGCTCCGGTGATCCCCACGTAACAGGGGCTCGCCACCAGAAGTACGTCGTCGCGGCTCGCGAAGAGGGCCCGCAACGTCAGGAGCATGGCCTCCTGACAGCCGACCGTGACGACGATGGCCTCGGGCGGCACGTCGATGTTCTCGTCCTTGAGGAGCGAGTCGGCGATCAGCTCCCTGATCTGGCCGTGCGTGGGACCGTACTGGAAGACTGCGTCACGTATCTCGCCCGGGGAGTGACCGTTCTCGGCAAGGTGGTCCAGATAGCGGCGGATGTGCCCGAATATCTCTTCTACGTCGAAGAATCCGTCGTACGGGCGGCCCGGAGCGAATGAGATCGCCTCCGGATAGCGGTGCGTGATCCCGTTCAGGAAGTTCATCGTGTCGAGCGCCGGATCGGAGATGCTGGCGTGCAGCTCCTCCTTTAACAGATGATCGGCTGCCACGCAGGTACCTCCGCCAGGCGGCCATCAGATCGGCCGCCCGATTGTGATCTCGTAGGAACAAGATTTTTTGGGAAGGCTACCAGCATGTAACTCGGCAGCCCAGAGATTTCTGATCTTGTTCTGGGTGGTTGCCGCACCGATCACGACATGCTGTGGGGTTGCGTGGTCACCAGGAGACTGCGTGAGAGGTTGCTTGATGCAGGTGAATTGTCATTTTTTTCCCGGTAAGTTCCTCGCCGGGTGGGTGTGGTCTCGTCCGTTGCGCGCTTGGCGAGGTTGCCGATCGAGATGATGTGGATCATGGCTTCAGGGCTGGCGTTGACGGTCTCGTAGTCGCGGGCCGGGCGGCGGTGCATCATGATCCATCCGGATGGGTGGGCCGCGCAGCGAGGTTCTCACCGAGGCGAGTGCTTTTCCGTGCGGGCCTCCCGTCGAGCAGCAGCCCGTCCGATCCGCACGACGTATCACCCTGCACCTGCCCCACAACTGGCCCTGGCAACATGCCGGGACACACCTCATTCGACACCGTCCACGCCCCACCCGCACCAACCTGGCCCCCTGACCACCCCGCCAGACCGGCGGAAACAACCTGCCTATCCACGACCACCGACCGAAACCAGCTCACAAAACAATCGAGAGATCATCTTCGGAGCATGTCGGTGGATCGAGGCTTAGGAACGGGTGGCGGTCGCACAGCTGTTGCCCGTGGCCGTCGTGCCGTTGCTCGTGTCGATCGGCTTGCTGCGGTCGTACGGATCGACCTGGTGGGCCTCGTCGGCGGGCTGCTCGTCGGCCGTGCCGAAGGGTGGCACGAAGTAGCCAGTCGGGGCGGAGCAGCCGCCGTTGGTCATGTCGAGCGTGTACGAGACGAGGGACATCGTGCCTGGTTCGGTGATGACCTTGGCCGGGTCGTCCCAGCTCATCACCACCTCGCGCCGCACGATCGTACGGACGACCTCGGCGTCCCGCCCGCCGTCGCCTGCCGGGGTGACCGGGTACACGAAGGTGACGTCCGCCGTCACCTCGACCGCCCCCCGTTTCCCTTCCCGGTAGGTGAGCCGGCCGCGCGTCTTGACCACGTCACCGACCAGTCGGGACTGCTCCGGCCGGAAGCGGCTGAACAACAGCAGCGGGTCGGTCTTGTCAGTGGGCGCCGTCGACGACAAGGAGGTACGGAGATACTCCTGGACGTCCTTCTGATGCGGGTTCAGCAGCGCGATCGCCTTCGTGGGCCGCTCGCCGCGCAGCACGCGTGAGTTTAGCCCCGCGGCCACCAGGAAGTCCCGGCTCTGCCGCAGTGCCCGCTCGACCTGGGCGGCGTCCATCCAGCCGGTCGCCTTGGCCGGTGGCACCGTGATCCCTGCCGCTCCGTCGGCCCAGCGGGCGGCAGGCGAGCCCCGGAAGGGTTCGGCGAGGGTAGGCGGCAGATCCCGCTCGGCGCCGGGAGCCTCCCTGGGGCTTTCCGACTCGGCGGCCAACGGCGCCCCGTCCTGCCCACCGTCGTTGCCACCGAACCAGCCGACGACCTGCTGCGGGAAGAGCCCCACGACCAGAAGGGCCACGACCGCCACCAGCCCGGTCACGTACCAGCCTGTCCTGCGCCGGGGCCGGGCCGGTGAGTACGTACGCCAGCCTTCCGGCTGCCCGGAGCGCTCCCGCAGCCGCCGCTCCACCTCACGGGCGCGCGCCGACGGCTCCACGGGGGCCTCGGCCGCACCCGTCACCGATTCACGGAGGAACCGCTCCCACTCCTCTTCGGACACGGACGACCCGTCCTGCCCCCCAGCCCCGCTCACACCGCACTCCCGTTCTCTCTCGATTGCTCGATGCCCGATGGCTCGATCGCTCGACCGTCTGATCAGTTGACTGTGCACCGGTCCATCGAGAGCCGCCCGTATGATCGCATGAGCAAGCCGCCGGCCCGCCGGGGCGGTGAGATCCATCGAGCGCCTGCCGGAGAGGGCCTGGGGCGACTGTGCGCCGGACAGGCCGAGTTCGTCCGGGAAGACGGGGATGTCGCAGAAGCTGGAGTGGTTCTTACCGGCGACGGTCAGCCGGCGTTTCCAGCCGTCCAACCGGTTCCACGCTTTGCCCCAGATCGCGTCCGCGCCGCCGGGACGGTGCGTCTCGTCGTCTGTGCCGAGCATCATGAACGGCCTGCCGCCGAGTCCGTCAGCGGGCACGGCAGCGTGGAAGGCCCCGTCGATGTCGACGCCCGCCCGGATGCGGCGGTTGCCTGCCATGGCCGCCGCCGCGCTCGCACCG
The DNA here is from genome assembly GCF_042882185.1 of Streptomyces sp. NPDC058239. NCBI lineage: Bacteria > Bacillati > Actinomycetota > Actinomycetes > Kitasatosporales > Streptomycetaceae > Streptomyces > Streptomyces sp. NPDC058239. The sequence goes on along the minus strand of NZ_JBHVWS010000067.1, from coordinate 31,981 downwards.
CCGACCGAGTGACCGGCCATGCCGATCCGGTTCCTGTCGATCAGGCTGGCGTACCGCCAGGTCGGGCGGGGTCCGGCGAGCCGGTCCAGGACGAGGCAGGTTGCGGTGTTCAACACTCCAGTGATTGACGCTGAAATGACGCTCGTTCCGATGGGGTGTCAGGCGTGTTGTGCGCTGGTCAGGCGGTCTGTCGGCCAAAGCCGGTCAGGCAGGATCCCCGAGAATTTCGTGGTGCCTGCTCGCCGCACGCAGGCGGGACCGCCTCCAGGAGTGGCTGGAGGATCTGCCGGTGATCCTGGAGTGCTCCGCATATCCGCCGCGGCCCCGGGCCTCGTTTGATCTCAGCGCGGGGAGAGGTCCTCGGGGAGGAGCAGCCGCAGGTCGTCCAGGCTCGGTACCGCGACGGTGCTCAGCCGTCCCGCCTGATGGGTCATCATCTGCTCCAGCGTCTGCCGGGCCAGCCGGGCGTTGCCGAACGTCGCCCCCCTGGGGATGCCGTCGAAGTGGGTCCGCAGCGCGTTGGCCGTGCCGGGCGCGCACTCGTAGCCGTTGTCGGCCGCGTGCATGCGGACGATCGTGACCAGTTCGTCCGAGGAGTAGTCGGGGAACTCGATACGCCGCGGGAAGCGTGAGCCGAGGCCCGGATTGGAGTTCAGGAACCGGTTCATCTCCGCGGTGTACCCCGCCGCGATCACCACCACCTCGTCGCGGTGGTCCTCCATCAGCTTCAGCAGTGTCTCCACCGCCTCCTGGCCGAAGTCCGAGGAACCGGCGCCCGAGCGGGGCGTCAGGGTGTACGCCTCGTCGATGAACAGGACGCCTCCCAAAGCCCGTTCGAAAACCTCCCGGGTCAGCTGCGCGGTGTGTCCGACATAGCGGCCCACCAGGTCCGCACGTGAGACCTCGACGAGCTGGCCGCGCGGCAGTACGCCCAGGGAGGCCAGCAGTTCGCCGTAGAGCCGCGCCACGGTTGTCTTGCCGGTGCCGGGCGGGCCGGCGAAGACCAGATGGTTGCTGATCCGGGGTGCGGGCAGGCCGGCCTCCTTCCTCCGGCGCGCGGTGGCGAGCAGATTGACCAGGTCGCCCACCTCGCGCTTGACGGCCGCGAGGCCCACCAGGGCGTCCAGCCGCAGCAGCGGATCCTCGTCCTGCCCGCCCTCCGGCGCGCCGCCCGCAGGGACGCCCACATCCTCCGCGGTCAGCACGGCCAGCTCCCGCTCGCCGGCCTCCGGCAGGGTGGCCAGCCGGGATGCCTGCCGGTCCACCATCTCCTCGAAGACCTTGCGGGCGGTACGGCCGTTGCCGAAGCCCGCGTCACGGGGAATCCGCTCGAAGCGGGTGAGCAGTGCGGTCCGCGCCGCCGGATCCAGCTCGTAGTGGTGGCCGGTGCACATCCGCTCCACGATCGTGACCAACTCGTCCGAGGTGTAGTCGCTGAACTCGACGCTGCGGGTGAAACGCGAGGCGAGACCCGGGTTGGACGCAAGGAAGTCCGTCATCTCCTTCGGATAGCCGGCCGCCACCACCACCACGTCCTCGCGGTGGTCCTCCATCAGCTTCACCAGGGTGTCGATCGCCTCGCGCCCGAAGTCGGCGCCACTGCCGCCGCCGTCGGAGAGCAGGGTGTACGCCTCGTCGACGAACAGCACCCCGCCCAGCGCCTTGTTGAAGGTCTCGGTGGTCTTGATGGCCGTCCCGCCGATGATCTGCGCCACCAGGTCCGCACGCGACACCTCCACCAGGTGCCCGGAGCGCAGCACGCCGAGCGAGGCGAGGATGGAGCCGTACAGCCGGGCGACGGTGGTCTTGCCGGTGCCGGGCGGGCCCGCGAAGACCAGGTGGCGGCTCATCGGCGGAGCGGGCATGCCGATGCTCGCCCTGCGCTGCGCCATCCGGTTGAGGTTGATCAGCGTCAGCACCTGCTGTTTGACCTCGTCGAGGCCGATCAGCGACTCCAGCTCGGCCACCGGGCCCGTACCGGAACGGGTTTCGGCCGCCGCCGGGGCCGCTCCGCCCGGCAGCCGCCCGTCGCCCGCCGCCTCCGCGTCCTCCGCGGTGCCCCAGGCGTCCGGGGCACCGTTCTCCGCACTGGCCAGCCCCTCGACGGCGAGCCGGTCGCCGGGCACCGTCTGGCGCACTCCGCTGCCCCGGTTGGCGCGGACGGTGCAGCCGGTCAGCGACACGGCGTCGGTGCCCTCCACCCGTATGCCGTCGGCGCCCGAACCGGTCACCTCGCAGCCGTTGAGGGAGGCCCGCGCGCCCGCGGACACCAGTACGCCGCACTCGGCGGACCCCGTCACCACGGCACGCACGGCAGCCAGTTCGCCCTCGGGTGCGATGTGGACGCCCGCGCCGCCGGACTCCTCGACCCCGGTGTCCCGCAGCGTGAGCGTGCCGAGCGCCCCGATGTGGATCCCGGCCCCGGCGGAGGTACGCAGCCGGCCCTTGCCGATGAACAGATTGCCGTGGCCCGAGACATGGACCGCCGAGTCGCCCGACCGCTCGACGACGCCCTCCTCCAGCCGCCCCCTGCCGTCCTTGGCGACCTCCACGCCGTGCCTGCCGGCGCCGGTGACCGTGGCCCGCAGCAGCAGCGGGTTGGCACCGCCGCGGATCACGATTCCGGACCCGCCGCTGTCCCGTACCTCAAGGCGGTTGAACTCGGCGGCCGAGTCCTCGTCGAGCAGTACGCCGGTGCCCTTGGCGTCATGGACGACGGTGTCCGTCAGCACCGGTGAGGAGAAGCCGGTGACGCGTACGCCGGGTTCCTCGGCGGTGGCGAACACGCACTCCTCGAACGTGCCACGGCTGCGCTCGGTCACCAACAGGCCGTGTCCGCCGGTCCGTTCGGTACTGCACCGGTCCAGCGTCGGTGAACTGCCGCCGCCCAGGACGAATCCGTGCCCGGTGACGTCGCTGACGGCGACGTCCTCCAGGACGACCGGCCCGGCGCTGTTCACGAAAACACCGACGACGGCCTTGCGGACCGTGCCGCGCACCATCCTGACCGAACTCTCCTCCTCGACGGCGACGCCCGGCTTGCCGGTCGCCGATATCGCGCATTCCTCCAGGAGGACGTGCGCCTGTCCGTTGGTGAGGACACCGTTGCCCTTGGTGTCCCTGAGCCGGCTGAAGCGCGCGGTGATCCTGCCCTGCTCACCGGCCACCACGGCGGACGTACCGAGGTGTTCGACGACGCAGTTCTCGAGGAAACTCTCGGCCGAGGAGGTGGACACCACACCGGCGCCCACCGGGTTGCTGATCCGGCACTGACGCAGCGCCAGCGACCCGCCGTCCCGCGCGAAGAGCGCCGACCAGGCCGAACCGTGGATGTCGCACCGGTCCATCGCGAGCTGCCCGCGCGGCGCGTCGACCACGGGCAGTTCGTCGTCGTGCCCGCGCAGCACGAGATCCCTGACCATCACCGCCTCCCCGGTGAGTGTCAGCGCCGTACCGCGCCGGGGCGCCAGCTCCACCGTCCCCTCGCCCTCGGCGGCGGTCAGGGTGATCGCGGCCGAGACCGTCAGGCTCTCCTCGTACCGCCCCGGAGCGATCCTGACGACCGCTCCGGCACGGGCCCGTGCGACGGCCTCCCCGACGGTGCGGTGGTCGCCCGTCCCGTCGGCGGCGACGGTGAGCATCTGGCGTGACACTTATCTGACCTCCCGGACCCCTGCGCCGTGGGTACGGGGCGGAGACACGCGGCATGTAGGGCGTGGGAAACTGCTTTGCCCATCATGCCTGTTGCCGCAGGTCGCCCGCCATGGTGGTCGGCGTTCCGGGCCCGCCGGGGCACGGGTCCGGGGAGCGTCGTTACCATCGGCGCATGCGATCTTCGAGGTCCTCGGTGTCCCACGCACTCGGGCCGGCAGCACTGGCCGCTCTGCTCCTGATACCCGGCACCGCGGCTCCGGCCGGTGCGGCGGGGGACGCCGACAGCCCCTCGCTGCCGGGAATTCCCGCCACTGTCGCCGACGGCCACCCGTGTACTCCGGGATCCGCCAAGAAATCTGCCCAAGTCCCCTGGGCGCAGAGCTTCCTGGGGATCGACAGGGCCTGGGAACTCAGCCGTGGCGCGGGGGTCAAGGTCGCCGTCATCGGCACCGGAGCGGACCTGCGGCGGGTTCCGGCGCTGGACGGCCGGGTCACCGGCGGCCCGGATGTGGTGGCGGGCGGCACCGTGCGGGACGACTGCGTCGGATACGGCACGTTCCTCGCCGGGATCGTGGCGGGCGGGCAGCAGCAGGGTGTCAAGGCGGCCGGCGTCGCCCCGGAGGCCGAGGTGATCGCGGTGCGGGCCACCGACAAATACGGTGCGACCACACCCGAGGCGCTGGCCAAGGGCATCAGGGCGGCCACCGACTCCGGGGCGCTGATCGTCCACGTGGCGCTGAGCGTCCCTTCCGCACCGAAGCAGCTCAAGGACGCCGTCCTCGCCGCGCAGAAGGCCGGTGCGCTGGTGGTGGCGCCCGCCTCGGCACGGGAGTGGGAGCGCGGCGCGGCGGCATCGCAGACGGTGAACGGGCCCGCCTACCCGGCGGCGCTGCCCGGGGTGCTCGCCGTTTCCTCGGTGGGGCCGGGCGGCGAACCGGAAGCACCGGGCACGGAGAAGGGGCGGCGTACGCAGCCCAGGCTGAGCGCCCCCGGTGTCTCGGTGATGGGGCCGGGGCCGGGTGGCCGCGGCCAGTTCACCGGCCGCGGCGACGCGGTGGCCGGCGCCTTCGTGGCCGGTACGGCGGCTCTGGTCCGCTCCTACCACCCCCGGCTGACCGCCGAGCAGGTCGCGCACCGGCTGGAGTCCACCGCCTACGGGGCCGTGGGTGACACGCCGGACCCCGGCATCGGGCTGGGGATCGTCGATCCGGTGCGGGCGCTCTCCGCCGTACTCCCCGAGGAACACACACAGTCCCCGGCCGTAACGGAGAACGCCTCCGCACCGGCCGTCCCACCGCTCGACCCGCCGGAGGCGCGCAACCGGGCGCTGGCCGTGGCCGGCGGGGCGACAGGGGTGACGCTGCTGGTCGCCTTCCTGGCGTTCGTGCTGCCCAGAGGGCGCCGCCGGGGATGGCGGGCCGGCCGGGCGGCAGGCCGTCCTGCCGTGGAAGCGGACTGAGCCCCGGCCATCACCGCCGGGCGGCAGCGGCCTCGACGTCCGGCGATCCTTTCGGCCGGTCTCGACATCCGGTGACCCGCTCGGCCGGCCTCAACGTCCGACGATCCGCCGCAGCCACCGGGAACGGGCATCGCGGGCGTCCTGGCTGAGGACCGCCTGCGGCGCCAGGGTGTCGAACCCGTGGAAGGCGCCGGGCCACACATGCAGTTCGGCCTCGCCACCGGCCCGCCAGATCGCGTCGGCGTAGGCCACGGCCTCGTCCCTGAAGGTCTCGGCCGACCCGGCCTCGATGTAGGCCGGGGGCAGCCCGGACAGATCCGTCGCGCGGGCGGGTGCGGCGTAGGGCGACAGGCCGGCAGCGCCGTACCGGTCGCCGAGCACCGCCTGCCACGCGGTCGCGTTGGAGGTCCGGTCCCAGGTGTCGAGGCCGGCCATCTGGTGGCTGGAGAACGTGGTGCCGCGGTCGTCGAGCATCGGGCTCAGGAGCAGCTGACCGATCGGGACCGGTCCGCCGCGGTCACGGGTCAGCAGGGCGAGTGCCGCGGCGAGACCGCCGCCCGCGCTCTTGCCCCCGAGAATGACGCGGTCCGCGTCGAGGCCCAGTGCGGCCGCGTCGTCGGCCGCCCGGACGAGTCCGGCGTAGCAGTCCTCCACAGGACCGAGATACGGCGCCCATGGCGCCAGCCGGTACTCGACGGAGATGACAGCGAGCCCCAGCGGCAGAGCCCATTCCCGGAGCAGCCGGGGAAGTACGGACCAGGCGTTGCCCATGATCATGCCGCCGCCGTGCATGTAGTACAGCAGCGGCAGGGGCCCGGTGGCACCGGCGGGCCGTGCGCTGACGAGCCCGACCTCCCGCCCGTCCCGGTCCACGGGCGTCCGCAGCTCCTCCACCTCGAACCGGCCGTCGGCCCGGAGTTCACCGAGGGCCGGTCTGGGGCGGGCGGCGGCATCCCGCTCCTGCCTGGCCGCGAGACCCTCCGGCGTCAGCGGCTCATGTGCCTCCGCTCCCATGGCCGCCAGCGCGGCACGCAACTCCGGGTCGAACGGAGGCGCGTGCCGCGCCGGTGAGTCGGGGCGGTGCTCCGACGGCCTTCCACCGGTATCCACGACAGGACCTCCCCGGACCGGAGGATGCCCGGCGGCATCCCGACCGGGACAGCCTGCCAGCACGACCGCGCCGGCAGCACCCGGGGGCAGTGCGCCGGACGAATCCCGTCCGGCCGTGCACGCGAAGTCCCGTCGCACGCCCGGTGGATGAAGTGAGCGGCACGGGACTTCGCGTACATGCCTAGGCTTCGCCCTCCGGGTCCGGCAGCAGCGGGGTCTGCACCTGCACCACACCCCTGCGCGTGATCAGCTGTGCCCGGCCGGGCGGCAACTGCCTCGGCTTGGTGTCGTTGAACAGATATCCCTCCGAGGGCGGGCAGGAGAGCAGCGCGGCAGGTGTGTTGACCTCCAGCAGACGGCGCAGCAGCGGGTCGTTCATCGCTCGCGCCGCGCCGTTGGCGCTGCGCGCCACGATCAGGTGCAGACCGAGCTCCGCCCCCTGGGCGAGGTAGTCGAGCAGCGGCCCGAAGTGGTTGCTCATGCTGCCGCCGGACACCATGTCGTAGTCGTCCACGACCAGGAAGACCCGCGGGCCGCTCCACCAGTCCCGGCGCTTCAGCTGGGCGGGCGAGATGTCCGCGCCGGGCAGGCGCTCCTTCATGGCCCGTGCGACGCCGTCCACCGCCTGCTTGAGTACGTCGACGGAGACGGCGTAGCCCAGCCGGTGCGACTCGGGGACGCTCTCCAGCAGCCCGCGCCGGTAGTCGATCAGCAACACCCGTGCCTCGGCGGGGGTGTAGCGGTCGGTGACCGCCCGGCAGACCGAGCGCAGCAGGTTGGTCTTGCCGGTCTCCGCGTCGCCCACCACCACCAGGTGCGCGGTCTGTGCGAAGTCGTGCCACATGACGTCGAGCTGGTTGCCCTCCAGGCCCAGCGGCAGGCGCAGATCGCCGTCCGCGCCGACCTCGGCGTCGGGCAGCTCGGAGGGTTCCAGGACCGATGGCAGGGTGCGGACCGCGGGTGCGGGCGGGCCCTGCCAGTGCTCGGCCACCTGGGCCACGGCGTCGGCGACGCCCGCCCCGAGGTCCGAGGCGCTGTCGCCGCCGTCCAGCCGGGGCAGAGCGGTGAGGAAGTGGTGCTTGGAATCGGTCATGCCGCGGCCGGGCGACTTGGGGATGGTCGCGGCGGCCCGCATATTGATCATGGAGTCCATGCTGTCGCCGAGCCGCAGCTCGAAGCGGGTGCCGAGCTGGTCCCGCAGCGCGGTGGGGATTTCCGACCAGCGGCCCGCCGCCACGATGAGGTGCACACCGTAGTTGAGGCCCCGCGCCGCCAGCGCCGTGAAGGTGTCCATGATGTCCATGAAGTCCTGGCGGATCGTGCCCCAGCCGTCGACGACGAGGAACACATCGCCGTACGGCTCGTCGGGCATCTCACCGGCGGCCCGGCGGGCGCGCAGCATCGCCATGGAGTCGATGCCCAGCTCGGCGAACTGCTTCTCGCGCCGGGCCACCAGCCCGTGCACCTCGGCCAGTGTGCGCTGCACCCGCTCCAGGTCCAGCCGGCCCGTCACACCGCCCACATGGGGCAGGTCGCGGAGCGAACCGAGCGAACCCCCGCCGAAGTCCAGGCAGTAGAACTGGACTTCGCGCGGAGTGTGGGTGAGGGCGAGCGACATGATCAGGTCGCGTACGAGGGTGGACTTGCCGCTCTGCGGACCGCCCGCGATACCGACGTGCCCGCCCGCGCCGGACAGCTCGGCCACCAGGGGCTCGCGGCTCTGGTCGAAGGGCCGGTCGATGATGCCCACCGGCACCGTCAGCCGGCCGTGCAGCTCGGGATCGATGGTGGTGAGACCCCGCTCGGCGTGCGGCTCCACACCCATCAGCAGGACGTCCAGCGACAGCGGGCTGTCCAGCGGCGGCAGCCAGACCCGGTGCGCGGGCCTGCCGCCCTCCCGCATCCGGGACACGGCCAGCGCGAGCAGGGACTCCTCGCTCTCCTCCACCGCCACCGGCTGCGGGTCCGGGTCGGGCGCGGGGAGCCGGGGCGCGGTCCACTCCGTGCGGTACGGGACCACCTGACCGGCGACGGCCGACGCACCGACCCTGCGGGCCCCCTGATAGGGCCCGGAGACGTACGCGGCCTTGAACCGGACCAGGGTCCCGGTGTCCTTCTTCAGGATGGCGCTGCCGGGTACGGAGGGCAACTGGTAGGCGTCCGGCACCCCCAGGACGCCACGGCTCTCCATCGAAGAGAACGTCCGCAGTGCGATCCGGTACGAAAGATGCGATTCCAGCTGGGTCATCCGGCCTTCGTCCAGCCGCTGCGAGGCAAGCAGCAGATGCACACCCAGACTGCGGCCCAGCCGTCCCACCATCACGAACAGATCCATGAAGTCTCGGTGTGCGGAGAGGAGTTCGCTGAACTCGTCGACCACCACGAAGAGCGTCGGCAGCGGCTCCAGACCGGTCCCCGCCGCCCGCGCCGTCTCGTACTCGAACGCCGACGTGTAGTTCCCGGCGCTGCGCAGCAGCTCCTGGCGGCGCATCAGCTCACCGTGCAGGGCATCCTGCATGCGGTCCACCAGGGAGGACTCGTCGGCGAGGTTGGTGATGACGGCCGAGGTGTGCGGCAGGCCGTCCAGGCCGAGGAACGTGGCGCCGCCCTTGAAGTCGACCAGGACGAAGTTCAGCTTCTCCGAGGAGTGGGTGAGCGCCAGCGCCAGCACCAGGGTCCGCAGCAGCTCCGACTTGCCGGAACCCGTCGCGCCGATCAGCACGCCGTGCGGGCCCATACCGCCCTGCGCCGCCTCCTTGATGTCCAGTTCCACCGGGGTGCCGTCACCGGCGAGCCCCAGCGGCACCCGCAGCCTGGCCCGTTCGCTGCGGTCGTCGCGCACGGCGTCCAGATCGACGGTGTGCAGGTCGGGAAGGCCGAGCAGGGTCGTCAGCTGCACGTCCGAGGTGAGTGCCTCACCGTTGTCCGTGGTGATGCCCATCCGATAGGGGGACAACTGCGTGGCCAGTGCCCTGGCCCGCCGGGGACCCAGCACATCGGGCCTGCCGAGCGCGGACGTGGTCTCCTTCCCCGACCGGTCGGTGCTGACCAGTTCGAGCTGCTGCCCGGCGATCCGCAGCCGCAGGGTGTGGCGGGACTGACGCCAGGGCAGGCAGCCGGACACGTCCAGCGTCACCGTGTTGCGGTAACCGTCGGTGGCCAGCCGGGAGTCGGCGGGCGTCCGGGTGCTGTCCAGGACCACGACGCAGTAGGGCTCCTCGGTGCTCGGGACGGCGTCCGTCTCGAATGCGGGCCGGCCGGTCAGTTCCTCGCCGAGCAGTGATTCGAGACCCAGGACGGAATCGGTGACCAGCCGCACGGGGCCCCCGCCGTCGACGTCCGTCGGATGCTGGGCGTGCGGCAGCCACTTCACCCACTCCCAGGAGTCCCGGCGGTCATGGTCCGCCAGCACCACGATCCGCAGGTCCTGCGGCGCGTGGAACACACTCAGCTGGGCCAGCAGGGCCCGCACCATCGCGTGCGCGGCCTCCTCCTGCTCGGACTGGAGCAGGACGCGTGCGTAGGTACGCAGATAGACGGCGACCGGCTGGTCGGGCACCGTGCCGTACGCCTTGATGAAGCGCCGCAGAGCGTGCGCGGACAGCGGCTCCAGATCCTCGACCGGCTTGGTGCTCAGCGGTGTCAGCTTCGTCGCCAACTGCTGTTCGCCCACCGCGATCCGCACCTCGGCGAAGTCCGCGTGCGCCGCCCGCCGCTCCCACAGCCTGGCCGTCGGCACCAGGCTCCACAGAGATGCCGGGTCCGGGTGCGACCATGCCTGCGCCTCCCGCTGCTGGACGATCACCTTGCGTATGCGCCTGCGGCTGATCGACAGGTACCGCATGTAGTCGCGCCGCTCACCGAGCAGCGCCCGCTTGCGGTCCCCGGAAGCCCGGACGATCTGCGACACCAGCATGCCGACGGCCGACAGCGCCATCAGGCCGATGGCGACGTACATCATGGGGCCGCCGCCACTGCCGGGACGCAGGAAGATGAGCACCATGCCGAGCGAGCTGAGCGCCATCGGCATGTACGTGATCATGTTGCCCATCGCGCTCTGCGTCTCCGGCACCGTGGGCGGCTCCTGGAGGCTCAGTTCGCCATGGGGCATCTCGGGGCCAAGACGCCGGGGAGGCCTCTTGAAGAGGACCACGCTCAAAGGGAATCGCCTTCCTGAGGGGTGCCGGCGGTTGCCGTGACGTGTCTTCGGGATGACGGAACGTCAAACGTCGGCGATACGGCCGACGATGCGGGAGTGCAGGCCGGGTGGTGGGTGGGGACGGGGCCGCCGATCTCGACGGCACCCCACAACGTACAGACTGCACGCGCAAGTTAATGTGATCAATCTGACCGCGTCGACCACCGTCCTGGAAGGCGATGAAACGCGCTTGACCGACATATCCGCGGCACCCCTGTGCCGCCTCACGGTGCTGACGCCCGACCGCTCCGTCGAACTCGCCGTACCGTCCGACATCGTGCTTGCCGATCTGATGCCGACCATCGTCGACCACGGGGGCACCGACCTCTACGAACGTGGCGCGCAGGCGGGCGGCTGGGTGCTCCAGCGCCTCGGCCAGGAACCCCTCGACGACGAGAACACCCTCGGCGACCTGGGCCTGCACGACGGCGAAACGGTACATCTGCGCCTGCGCGGGGACGCCCTCCCCGAGATCCATTACGACGACCTCGTCGACGGGCTCTCCAGCCGGCTGCGTGAACGCCCCGACTCCTGGCGGCCGGTGTGGTCGCACCACCTCATGACCGCGCTCACCCTGAGCACCCTCGCCACCGGCCTGCTGCTCCTGCTGCTGCCCGGTTCCACGGGGCTCAGGACGGTCTGCGCGGCGGCGACCGCGATCCTCCTGCTGGCCGGTGCGGCGGCCGCCTCACGGGCGGTCGGCGACGTCGGCGCGGGCGCCGCGCTCGGTGCGGCGGCCGTCCCCTTCCTCGCCCTGGCCGGAGCCCTGGTGCCCCAAGGGGCCCAGTCCGACGCGGAACTGGGCGCCCGGCTGCTCGCGGGCTGCTCCGCGGCGGCCGGCGCCGCCGTGCTCGCACTGGCCGCCGTGGGCGCGTGCGCACCGCTGTTCCTGGCGGCCGCACTGGCCGCGGTCCTCGGGGCGGTCGGGGGAGCCGTGATGCTCTTCGGCGTCCCGGCCACCGGCACGGCCGCCCCGCTGATCCTGGCGGTCGTCCTGCTGGGACACTTCCTGCCGTCCCTGGCGTTCCGCCTGTCGGGACTGAAGGTGCCGCTGCTGCCCACCAACGCGGGCCAGCTCCAGGAGGGCATCGAGCCCACCCCGGACGAGCGGATCGCCGCCCGGGGCGCCGTCGCCGACAGCTACCTCACGGGCCTCTACGGTGCCACCGGGCTGGTGGCCGCGGGCTGCCTCACGGTGCTGGCGTCCGAGACGTCCTGGGCGCCGCTCACCCTGGCGGCGGTCCTGTGCGCGCTGATGTTCACGCACGCACGGGCGATCGGCGGCGCCTGGCAGCGTCTCGCCGTCGTCCTGCCGGCCGCCTACGGTTCCGTACTGCTGACGGCGCAGCTGGTCCTGCGGACCGACGACGGGGCCCGGCCGCTGCTGCTCGCCGGTCTGCTGGCCGTCGCGGCCGTGCTCGCCATCACGGGCTGGACGCTCCCCGGCCGTCGCCTGGTGCCCTACTGGGGGCGCGCGGTCGACCTGCTGCACCTGCTCTTCGCCATCGTCCTCGTCCCGCTGGCCCTGCTCGTCGCCGGTCTCTACCAGTACCTGCGGGGCCTCAACAGCTGAGCCCGCTCTCCGGCGTCCGCCGCCGGACAGCCGGCGGATCCCGGGTTCCGGCGGCCGAAAGCCCCGGTACCCCGGGCCCTCGCGCGCCGGGCCGATGCCCGGTCGGAAAGGCAAGGAATGCAGTCCAGGCGGGACCAGGTCCACGCGCACATGTTCGTCATGAGCCGGCTGTCACTGGGAATGCTCCGGGACGACCCGGACGCCCCCGAGTCCGCACACCGGCGGACCACGAAGGGCTTCGTCATCGGCCTCGTGGTCGCGGCCCTGGCCGCGCTCGTCGTCGCGGTGTACGGGCTGGTGGTGCCCGGCGGCTCGAACGCGTGGAAGGCCACCGGAACGCTGGTGCTCGACGAACGTTCGGGCGCCCGCTACCTCACGCTCGACGGAGTCCTCCACCCGGTCCTCAACGAGACCTCGGCCAGACTGCTGGCGGGTGACCGGATGAAGGTGGTGAGCGTCAAGCCCGCCTCCATCGAGGACGCCCCGCGCGGCGCGACCCTGGGCATCGTCGGCGCGCCGGACCCGCTGCCGCAGGCGGGCGCGCTCAGCCGCGAGGCCTGGTCGGTGTGCGCCACCCGGCCCGATGCCGCCTCGGAGCCGCTCCTCACCCTGGCCGTCGGCCTGACCGCCGAGGGCAGGCCCGTGACCTCGGACGGGGCCACCCTGGTCCGTACCGTCCCGGGCGGCACCACGTACCTCCTCTGGCACGGCACCCGGCTGCGGCTGAACACCGCGAACTACGCGGTCCAGGCACTGGGTTACGACCCCGACGGGGCGTATCCGGTCCCGGACGCGTTCCTCAACGCCCTGCCGGCGGGCCCGGATCTGGCGGTGCCGGAAGTGTCCGGACGTGGCAAGGCGGGCCCCTCGCTGGCCGGCCGCCCGACACGGATCGGGCAGCTCTTCGACGGTTCCGGCGGCCATTACCTGCTGACGGAGCGCGGGCTGACCAAGGTCACCGCGCTGGAGGAGGCACTGCTGAAGGGCGATCCGCGTACCCAGCGGACCGCCTACGCCCAAGGAGCAGTCGTACTCCAGAAGATCGGTCCGGACGACCTGGCGCGCCACCAGGACCCGAAGGCGACCCGGCTCGTGGGAGCCGGGGGCGGTGCGGTCCCGACCGGTCTGCCCAGGCCCAGCCCGGTCGGCGCGGGGGAGGGCGTCTGTGCCGTCGTCGGCACCGCGGACGGCAGGCCGACGGTCTCGGTCGTCCTGCCCCGCGCGGACGCGGTGGGCGGCCGGGCGGTGTCCAACCAGCCCGGAATCACCGCGGGTTCCGGAGCCGCCGACCTGTTCGCCGTACGTCCGGAGGGCGGTGCCCTCGTCGCGGCACTCTCCTCGGCGGGCACCGGCACGGCCTACTACCTGGTCACCGAGTCGGGTGCCAAGTACCCGGTCCCCGGGGGCGAGAAGGGACTCCAGCGGCTCGGGTACAGGGCCGATCAGTCCGTGCCCATCCCGTCCGGTGTCCTCGGGCTGCTCGCGTCCGGGCCCGCGCTGGACGACACGGCCCTGCTGACGCAGGGACTCGTGGAAGCATCGAAGAACACGATGCCTCGATAGCCGATTCCCCCCGGTCTTAAGGGAATTGAGGTTCCTCTGAGGATAGGAGGGCCGGGGGCATGCGCTTTCTCCGGCTTTTCCGCAGCTCACGCACGTATCGCAGATGAACACTCAGATTGTCGGCGAACATTCGTGCCAAGATCCCGTACAGCGTATTAACCTGATGATCCGTCGACTCCCGGAGGGCGTGATTCCGGTGTGGTCGGCCTGTCGTGCGCCCGTGGTGCCGCCGTGTTCCCGCAGTGTCCAGGAGGACCCCCCCATGTCTGATGTCTCCGGCTTCAACGTCAACTCGGCCGACGGCCTGTCCAACGATGAAACAGCGATGCTCGAGACGCTGAAGACGCTGGATCAGCATCTTCGCGATATGGATGAGGCGGGCCGCAAGGTCAGGACCATCCAGGGTCAGGTCCGGGCTGCCTACCAGGCGGTTTCCTCGGAGACTCACGCGGCGGGCATCGACGAGTGGCTCAGGGCGCACGGCCGGGTCATGGAGCGCACCCAGTTCTTCCGCGAAGGCACCGCGATGGCCAACCGGCTCCTCACGGACGCCGAGCACGAGGCGAACACCTACGCCGCCGGTATCGCCGGCGAGATCAACCCCGGGTGACCTTCCCCGCCTTTCTCCCCGTCTTTCCTTCCCCGCTCTCTTAACCGCCTCACGAGGAGTTCCGCCATGACCGTCAAGATCAGCCACCAAGGGGTCCTGGACGCCATCAAGAACATGGACGCGGCCCAGCAGGAGATGAAGGAGGCGCTCGCCTGGATGGAGAAGAACTTCGGCGCGCTGCGCGACACCCTGAGCGGTCAGACCCGTACCTCCTGGGAGGAATTCCAGGCGGAGCTGGGCCGGATCAAGCTGCAGCTCGACGAGCAGTACGGGGTCGCCCGGACCACTCTCCAGCGGATGCACTCCCGGCAGATCGACGGGGACCTCGACGGCGGCCGCGGCCTGAACAACCTTCAGGGCAGCTGACCCGACCGACCGAATCGACTTCTGTGAGGTGTGAGCATGGCTGATGACGAGAAACCGGGCGACATCTTCCAGTCGACCGACGGCGTCTATCTCAGGTACGCGAACCAGGAACTCCCCACGTTCCGCCGCGACCTCACGGTCAAGCCGGACTATGTGAGCCTGGGATCGAAGATCCCGCTGGCTGTCGGAAACCCCGAGAAGTGCACGCAGGCGAAGGCACTCGAGGGCCAGATGGAGACGTACCGCGCCAGCATGCGTACGCGCTACGAAACGGCCATCACGCTCATGAACAACTTCTCGGCCAGCCTGCGTGACGTGGAGACCAAGCACCAGGACGCCGAGGACGACTCCACAGGCATGGGCGGTGCCCTCGCCGACGAGTTCTCCGAGATCTTGACCCCGAAGGGAAAGTGAAACCATGGCTGAGGTGCCCCCCGGGATGCCGGCCAAGTGGGAGGACATCCTCGCCATGTTTCACGACGGCACCACCAAGCTGCCGGACCGGAACCTGGTGGCGGGCCCGGGCGCCAAGAAGTGGATCACCAAAGAGGTGAACGGCCAATGGTTCAGCGGCACTCCGAAGCTCAAGGCGGAGGAGTGGGGGCTGGACGGCTACTACGCGTTCGCCTTCCCCACCAGGGAGGACGAACAATGGCTGATGTTCGGATTCGGTTACAACTGGACCGACTTCGGAAACGGCTCCGGGGCATTGGCCGAGTTCACCGGAGCGGCCGGCCCGATCCTCGGATCGGTGGCGGCCGGGACGAACAAGGACGCCAATCCGCTGTCGTCGAGCAAAGCGTCCCAGATCCTCAACAACATGGATGTCTGGACGGGCGGATGGGCGGCCAAGTTCAATGAATGGGCAGAAAAGGTGGGGAACGGATCGGAGGAACTGCAAGGGGAGTCCGCCGAACTCTTCGAAGCCGTTCTCCTGGCGGTGAAACGTTCGCTGCAAGAGACTCAGTCCTTTTACATGGGTGGTGCGATAAAGGAGGATCTCCAGGCGGTGAGCGATCAATTGGCGACCACCATAGGAGTGCTGAGGAAGAACTCCTGGGAGTGGTTCGACAAGCTGGAAACCGTGGGCACGGGCATCGAGTACCGAGAAGCCGGTGCCATCTCCATGGCGTTCACCCACCTCAAAGCGCAGTTCCTGAAGGTAATGAGTACCCAGAACCCCACGTCGGACCACGACGCGACGGTCAGTGGGCCTGACTGGATCGGTATTGAGGCCGCCGCGAAGGCGAGCTGGCTCGACGGGGTCAAGACCGAGCTCGACGACAAGTCCTCCCAGACGATGCTCGACCTGGCGACGGCCTACGACAAGGCGAGCGGGAAGCTCTCCGACGCGAATTCCGTCGTGAAGCCGACGTTCACCATCTCGCTGACGGCCGAGGAGCAGAAGGACTTCTACGGCGACACGGGTGCGGGCGGTGACGGTGGCGCGGGCGGCGCCGACGACATCCTCAACAAGTTCAAGGAGATGCTCGGCGGCGGTGACGGCGCGGGCGGTGACGGCGGCGGCACCGGAGACGGCTCCGGCGGTGCGGGCGGCAGCGATCTCGATCTCGGTGCCCCGCCTCCGGTCACCGGGCCGAGCGGTGGTGTCTCCGGTACCAATCTCCCGAAGACCAACAAGCTGGGCCTCGGCCCGCCTCCGGTCACCGGACCCAGTGGCGGCACTTCCGGTACGAGCAACCCTCTGGGCGGCGGCGGATCCCTGACCGTTCCGGCCGGATCGCGCATCGACCCCAAAACTGGTGCCGTCACCGACTCCAAGGGCAAGCCGGTCCTCGGCGCGGACGGCAAGCCGCTGATCGTGCCGCCCGGTTCGACGATCGGCCCCGGAGGGAAGATCATTTCCCCCGCGACCGGTGGACCGAAACCGCCGACGCTTCCCAGCGGCTCCACCTCCGGGGACCTGACGCGGGGCTTCGGAGTCGACGCCGAAGGCAACGTCATCGTCCCCAAGGGCACCAGAGTGGATGCTCAGGGAAATCTGATCGGCGCGGACGGCAAGCCGCTGACCAACATGTACGGCGGGAAACTCACCGTCCCGCCCGGCTCGCGGATCAACGCCGACGGAACCATCAGCGACCCGCAGGGCAAGCACATCACCGAGAGCAGCAACAACCTGAAGACCCGCAACCCCAAGACGCTCGACGAGCTGCTGAACGGCCAGCGCCGTCCGTCCACGTCGGGCGGCGATCTCTTCAGCGGTTCGAAGGGGGGCTCCGAGAACCTCCGCAGGTTGGTCGACAGCAACGGCAAAGCCCTTCACGAGCCGACGTCCGTGGTGTCCGGGCTCAGCAACCGGGCCCGTGCCGCCATGGGGCTGCCCGCGACCCCGGGCGTCCCGCCGACGCAGGGCAATGTGTCCACGCAGTCCCTCGGCGCCCTCGGGCGGGGCGGAGCGGGGGGCGGGACGGGGAGCGGCATGCCCTTCATGCCGCCGATGGGCATGGGCGGCGGCGGTGCCCCGGGTGGCGGCGGCAACGGCGGTGACCGGCAGCGCAACGTATGGCTCTCGGAGGACGAAGAGGTGTGGGGCACCGAGCCCGACGCCGGAACGGGCGTGATCGGACGATGAGTTCCGCAGGTGCAGAAGCGGGCGGGATACCCACCGGGAGCGAGGATTCCGCCATGCCGCCGGTGCCTGCCGACATCCGCGCGGCGGCGCGCACCGCACCCGAGCACTGGTTCGGCACGGTGGACCCCGCATGGAGCGGAGAAGGTGAACCGCCGCTGTGGGCGGTGATCGGGCAGTGGCGCTCCGACGCCGACGGCGAGATCGTCGAATGGCAGCGGAACGACAAGTACCGGCCGTCTCCCGGCATGCTCGGCTGGCCCGAACCGACCGACGACGTGGATGCCGCCATGCAGCTCGCGGCCACCGGCTACGGCCCGGTCGAGGGCGTCGCCCTGGCCGTGGTCACGGCCGAACTGGCCGTCCTGACCGCTCCCGGCGGTGGCGCGGTCAGCGCCTGCACCCCGGACGGCGACCCGGTGGTGCCGGTGTTCACCGCGCCCGCCCATCTGGAGCGGGCCGGCGCGCTCGCCCACCGGGTGCTGCCCGTCTCGGAGGCGTTCGCACTCGTACCCGAAGGCCAGGACCTGTACCTCAACCCGACGGGCCCCGTCGCTCTGCGGCTGTCCGCGGACGACCTGTCCCGCGCGGTCGACGTGCTGGAAGCGGCGGCGGAAGGCAAGGAGGAGCAGTACTGATGGTGTCGTTCCAGGAACAGCTCGCGGAGGCCATGGCCGGCCTCGCGGAGCAGACGAAGAAGATCCAGCAGGTCCAGGAGGAACTGGCCAGAGCGTCCGCCTCGGCAACCTCCAAGGACCGGATGGTGACCGCCTCGGTCAACGCCCACGGCGAGATCCTCTCCTTCAAGTTCCACACCGAGGGCTACCGCACGATGCCGGGGGCCCAGCTCGCCGAGGTGCTGAAGACCACCGTCAACGCGGCGCGTACGGAGATGAACTCCAAGGTCAGCGGCTCGGTACGGCCGCTGATGGGCAGTCAGGAGGAGCTGGCGAGCGGACTCTTCGGCGGTGGTGAGCTCGACGATCTGCTCGCTCCGCTGCGCGCGATGCAGCCCGAGGGGCTGACGGAGACGGTGCTGGGCGGCGGGCGCAAGCCGTCCGGCAACCGAGGCGAGGAGGACGAGTTCTATGGCTGACGGAACCCTGAGCGTTCCGGGAGATCTCCCGCGCCGGTTCACCCAGTTCGGCGCCATCTCAAGGATCGTCGGTGAACTGGGCGTCCTCAACGACCACATCAACCAGGAGAACAGGACTGCGGGCGGCAAGGACGATGTGTACGCGAAGGAGTACCACAAGTTCGTCGACTCGACGGGCAAGGGGCTCACGTACGGCCTCGAAGGCCTCTCCGATCTGCTCGAAATGGTCGGCATCAGCGGCAACAACGCCTCGGTCATCCTGAACGACGCCGAGGACGACGCCAACCACATTGCCGCCGGCTGAGCCGGCCGAACCCCGAAGACGCGGCACCACACAATGGCGATTGAGGTTTCCGAGGGGTGGGCGACCCTCCTCAAGACTCTGACCGGCATGCCCTTCCCGCAGGCGAACGAGGACACCCTGCGGGTGGTCAGTGACGAGTATCGCCAGATGGCCGAGAAGTTCCGTGAGGTGGAGGAGCTTCTGCGGCAGGTCGTCGGCCGCGTCGACGAGGACTTCGAGGGCGAGACCGCGACCCGGTTCGTGGCGTACGCCCGGCAGTTCGTCGAGAGGACGAACGGCAACGAGAGCATCCTCGAGCGGGCCTACGAGGACGCCATCAAGCTGTCGAAGAACGCCCACAAGACCGCTGCCGACATCGAGTACACCAAGTGGATGATCTTCGGCCAACTGGCCCTGCTCGTCGTGCAGATAGCCCTGGCCCAGGCCCTGATGCCGGTGACCGCCGGGCTGTCCGAGATCTGGGCGGCCGCGGCGATCGCCGCGTTCCGTTCCATGGCGGTGCTGATCCTCAAGTTCCTGCTGGCCCAGATCATCATGCAGACCATCACCGGCCTCGTCGGCGGCCTGCTGCTCGACTCCATCCTCCAGCTCACCCAGATGGGCCGCGGCGACCGTACGGAGTGGAACAAGAACTTCACCGCGGACGCCGCGAAGTTCGCCGCCATCGGCGGTGCGCTCGGCGGGCCCTTCGCGCTGCTGGGCGGCGGACTCGGCAAGCTGCTCGGCAATCTGACCGGCAAGGGCCTGGGGAAGATCCTCGGCAACGACGCGGGGAAGGTGCTGGGCAAGGGGCTGAGCGGGGGCGGCAAGGGCGCGGGCGGTGCCGCAGGCGGTGCGGGCAAGGCCGCGGGCGGGCTCGGTAAGGGTGCCGGTGGCGCGGGTGCGGGCGGTCTGGGCAAGGGTGCGGGCGGCGCGGGTGCGGGCGGTCTCGGCAAGGGCGCCGGTGGTGCGGGAGCCGGTGCCGCGGGCAAGGGCGCGGGTGCTGCGGGTGCGGGCGCCGGAAAAGGTGCCGGCAGCGCGGGTGCGGGTGCGGGCAAGGGCGCGGGTGCCGCAGGAGCGGGCCTGGGCAAGGGGGCGGGCGCCGCGGGTGACGGTGCGGCCGGAGCGAGCGGAAGAGCGGGAGCGGGCGCCGCAGGCCAGACGATCTCGGAGGAGTCCGCCCGCAAGCTCGGCGAGCGCCTGGGCAACATCATGGGCCGGACCAACGAATCCCTGAATCATGTGGGAGCGGACGGTGCGAGGGGGGCGGCCGCCGGAGCGGTCGGCCGGGAGGTCGTCAAGGACTTCGCGAACGCCTTCGAGAAGAACCTCGGGGACTCGCTCGGCAATGAGACCGCCCGGAACCTGGGCCGCGACTACGGCGAGGCGCTGGTCAAGAACTGGGGCGGCAAGGCCGACTGGCAGGGTCTGACCCATTCGCTGGACGACGCGCTCAAGCCGTACGTGAAGGACCTGGGGGAGAACGGAGTACGTGCGCTCTCGCATGACCTGCCCGGCTCCTTCGTACAGACCATCAGCAAGAACATCGAAGGGAACATCGGCTTCCGGATCGGTAACTTCGTCGGCGAGATCGCCGGTGAATCGGGCCACGCCGTGGTCACCGAGGGCATGTACAACCTGATCTTCGGGCCCGAGCACAAGTTCACGGTCAGCGGCTGGACCGCGGCCGCGGGCGCGGCCGGCGGCGTCATGGGCCGCGGAGTGGCCCATGGCTTCCAGGCCGTGCACCACGCGGTCTCGGGCCCCCCAGCCGCGCCGCCGCCGCGCCCCCCGGTCTTCTCGTCCGACTCGCCCACGCCGCCGTCCGGCGCGTCGCGGCCGAGCGCGGAGTCGAACACGACGGTGCGCGACGGCTCCGGCCCGAGGAACGACGCCGACAATCGCACGCTCACGGATTCGGCCTCGGACTCCGGTTCCGACAACGTCTCGCTGCGGAGCGGCGACGACAACGCCTCGGACGGCGACAGCCTGTACTACCTGGACGTGGACGACTTCTCGGACAGCCGGACGCTGTACTCGGGCGACGACGACGGGAACGCCGCACCGTACGACGTGTCCGGGGCGTCCGCCCCTTCCTTCGCCACCAGTTCGAACGACACGAACTTCACGAACGACGGCAACTACACGAACAACACGATCGAGACCAACAACACGATCGAGACCAACAACTCGAACAACAGCGACACGACGAACAACTCCGGCGACTCGACCACCAACTTCCTCACACCCGAGCCCCCCGTTCCGCCGGACTCGGTGTCGGAGCTGGACCTCCTGCTGAACAGCCTCCCCGACGTACCCGAGACGCTGCCCGCCCCGGACCAGGTACACGAGAACGTGACGCAGGAGCTCACGGACGTGAACACGCTTCTGGACGGCCTCCCGGACGTACCCGATACCCCGCTGGGCACGGTGCTTTCGCCGGAGGCGGAGCGGCTCCTGGCGGACCTGCCCGACGTACCGCGGAACGACCTTCCGCAGACGTCCGACGACGACGCGGGCGTGGGGTCGACCAGTCGGTCCGACGACTCCGGGCCGGTGAACCGGACCGCGAACGACCTCGATCGCCTCCAGGAGCGCCTGGACCGGCTGAAGGACCGGCAGAATTCCGACGACTCGGACTCCGACGCCGACCTGGCGGCACGGATGGCAAAGCTGCGGGAGGGCGACGCCGACGGCCTCGGCCGCCCCGCACGGGTCGACGAGCTCCGTGAGCAGTACCGCGCGGCCCTGGAGGAGGAGGGCGCCGACGGGCTGGAGCCCGACGGCACAACGACGGGTATCGAAGGCGACGGAGTCCTCCCGTACAACGGCGCGGGTGGCATCGCACCACCGCCGCGCCCCGTACCGACCGTGCCCACGGCGCAGGGTGCCGGCACCGCCCCCGGAGGACCACGGCAGCAGACACCCACAGTTCCGTCCCCGGACGGGCTCGATGTGGTGTTCCCGGACGTCCCGCAGAACGAACCCGGTGCCCAGCCCTTCACGGGGGACGAGCCGGACCTCGTGTTCCCCGACGTTCCCAAGGCCCCGCCCGGCACCGAACCCCCGGCCGGGAGCCGGCCGGATACGGAGCGGACCGAGAGCGACGGGAGGGGACCGGCCACCGAGGACTCGCCGAATCCTCTCCGTACGGAGTCGCAGGACGAACTGCCCTTCCGCGACGGCTTCGACGTGCACAACGACGGCGATGTCGATGCGCTGATCGCGCGCCTCGACGAACTGGGCAGCCTCACCGACGACCCGGTGAACCGGCTGGAGCAACTTCCCGACGTGCCCGAGGGCTTGACCCCCACCGAGCAGCGCAGGCTGACCAAGGACGTGGAGCGGGAGACCGATGCCCTGCTGGCGGATGCCCGGCGGGTGGGCGTCGACAGGGAGACACGGCAGCGGCTGAGCGAGCGCATCCGGGACGACGCCGGGGCGGGCAGGCACGCCGACGCCGCCGACGGCCTGCGGGAACTCGGCGACCTCGTCGCCGTGCACGGCCTCGGTGAACGCCTCCAGCAGTTCCGTCGTCACATGGACGGCGGATACGAGGCGCGGGCCGCGCAGCTGGGAATGCGCCGCACGGAGTGGCTGCGCCATGCCCTCGACATCGAGCAGTCGGCTCTCGCCAACGATCCCCGTCGGACGACCCAGCTGCTGGACGACTTCGAGAACCGTCTCGGCACCCTCGGGTCCGAGCTGAGCGCCCGCGCCGACAGCGCCCCCGAGGCGCTCCGGAAGCAGTTGGCCGACAACCGCCGGGCCGATGCGGAAGAGGCGGGCATGGACCGCGAGCGGTTCCTCGAATGGGAGGACCGCAGGGAGCAGGCGGCGACCCCCGAGGATCTCCGCAGAGTGCAGGTTGACTACGACGCCGAGCTGGAGACGTCGCGACGGCTCGCGACCTTGCGGGATCTCGGTGCATCCGAGACGGAGCTGGCCACCTGGAAGAACCGGTTCGAAGGACCGGGGCGGGGAAGCGACCTCGACGCGCAGTACGAACGTCGTGCGGCCACCCTCGGCAGGGAGGCCGAACTGGCGTCCTTCCGGGCGAGGCTGGACGCCATGCGCGAGGGCGGCCTTCAGCAGGAGTCCTCGGAGCCGCTGCCCCCGCCGCAGGACGGTGACGGCGGTCCCGGCGGTGACGGCACCCCCGGCCGGGACCGGAATGAGGACTCCCGGGCGGAGAATGACCGGATCCTGGAGGAGCGGCTCGACCGGCTGCGCGAGGGTACGGACGACACCGGGATGTCGCGCGAGGAGCGGCAGCAGTGGGAAGACCGGCGCGCGAACGCCGAGGACGACACGGCGAGGCAGGCCATTGAGCGGGAACAGCTCGACCGGATGGCACAGCTGGAGCGCGACCGGCGGCTGAAGGCCATCTCGGACGGCGACCCCGAGGGGGCGGAGCGCGGCACCGAACGCCGCGCCGCATGGCAGGACAGGCTGGACGAGGCGGCGGGCGACCCTCAGGCCATCGACCGGGTCCTCGACAGCTACGACGCCGAGACGGCGGAGCTGAGGCGTGAGGGGCAGGAGCGCCTGGAACAGGAACTGCGTGCTCCGGACCGCTTGCGGGACCTCGACCGCCGTATCGACCGCTCGCTCGACAAACTGCCCGAGGAGGTACGCGAACAGGCTGCCCACGACGCCCGCACGCTGGTGGAACGCCTGCGGAACCTGGTCACGACCGGCAATGAGCCCGGTACCCCCAAGGCGGACGACGCCGTGTCGGAGAAGCGCACGGACGTCCAGGACACGGATCTGGCGGATCTGACGGACACGTCGGGCCCGTCGAATGCCGGACCGTCGGCAACCGTGCGCAATCCGGTCTCCCGGACGAACGTCGACGAGGGTGCCGGCAACTCGGCGAAGACCCCGCGGCCGGCCGACTCCGAACGGGACAGGCGTGCTCCGGTGCAGCCGGGCGAGCAGCTGATGGAGGCTCCGCGGCATCTGGACGATGCGTCGGAGTCCGGAGGGAAGGACGGGGACAGCCTTCACTCGCGGGAGCGGGACAACCTGCCGTCGCCGAACGCCCGTCGTGTACGTACACAGACCGAGGACGACACGCAGTCCCTCCCCGACACGCGGACCACGTCGGAATCCGAACCGAACAACGACGTCGATCCCAAGTCCGACGACGCGTCCGACTTCACGTCCGAGGACGCTTCCGACCTCAGGTCCGACGACGACGCCGACTCCGTGGCTTCCGCTCCCAAGGACTCCGACATCCCCGTGAAGGAGAACGAGGAGCCGCCGGGCGGCCCTGGCGGTGACGGCTCCTCACCGGCGGGCTCGTCGGGCGCGCAGCAGCCCACGGCCCGCGACAAGGCCCTGAATGCGCTCTCGGCGGACGAGTACGAGCAGCGGATGTACCGGGTACGCCGCGACCGTCCGGACCTGACGACAGAGGAGGCACGCCGCGACGAGGTGTTCCGCCGGATCGAGAACCCGGGCGTGAAGGTGGAGAAGGCGGCCTTCGCCCCTCCGCTGCTGAGCGACAACGTGGATCCGCTCCCGCAGGAGCAGTCCAGTGAATTCGTCACGTTCGACGACAACGCGATGCTGCCGAAGTCGATGAAGGGCCACGGGCACGGACGGATCACCATCAGAGGTGCCGACGTGCTGGCCGAATCCGTCGCGAGGCGATGGAGTCTGCGCCCCGACGGGCTCGACGAGTTGAAGCGCGTGCTCGTCCAGAGTCCGCATACGCTGCTCAGCCCCCGGACCTTCATCCTGCCGACCACGGACGGCGGCCACCGGGAGATCTCCCTCTCGATGGAGAGCTACGGAAACTGGCGCCGCCACGCCGAGCCGTCGGCGTTGGCCGCCGTGGACGACGTGGCCGAGTCCGTACTGCACAAGGACGGAAACGGGAACGAGGGCAGTTCGACCACCTCGAAGACGGAAGGGCCGAAGGCCGAAGGGGCCAAGGCCGGCGAGTCGAAGACGCAGGAGCCGAAGGCGGAGGGGTCCAAGACCGCCGCGTCCAAGACCGACGAGTCGAAGACGGACGCCTCCAAGACGGACAAGTCCGAGACCGACGAGTCGCAGAAGAGCGCGTCGAAGACCGCCGAGGCCAAGGCCACCGACGCCCCCGTCAAGATCGAGACCGAACTCCGCACCCGCCCCGGTGCGACGGAGACCAAGACCCTCGGCACCTCCCGCGCCTTCGGAGTGGCGGTCCCGCTGGGGCCCTCCGCGGGGGCCGTCGGTGCGTTCGGGTCGGTGTCCCTCAGCGCACGGCGTATGGAGGCCTCCTACACGTACACCCAGGAGAGCCGCGCCCAGAGCAGTGTGACCGCGGTCGGCAAGGACGGCAGTCATCTGCATGTGAGCGACCTGCACATCGTCGTCGAGTCCTCGCGCGTCTGGGACAAGAAGGGCCGTGAGCTGTCCCCGGACCAGCAGCAGCCCGGCACCGCCGCGCAGCGGCGCTACCGCATCCAGGACGGAGTCACCTGGCGCGTCCCGGACAGCGTCACCGACCCGGCGATCCCGGACCGGCTGCCCATCGCCTTCGAGTTCGCGCCGGGCGCCCGGCCGCACCTGCTCGCACCGCTGAGCGTCACCACGGAGACCCGGCTGCTGGACTGGGCGCTCGCGAACTTTCCCGAGGCGATCCCCGGCAGCTTCCTCCGCCACCAACTGGCCGAGCTGTTCGGCGAGGAGAGCCTGCGCACGATGATCGCGCAGAGCTCCGGCGAGACGGTGGTCAGCGCCCCGCTCTTCGCCGGTCTCGGCAACCGGTCACTGGGCTCTGTCGAGCTCCGGCTGATCCCGGTCGACGCCACACTGCTTCAGGCGTCCGACAAGACCGAGGTCAAGAAGGCAGACGCACAGCGCTCCACCGCCACCACGGAGAAGAAGAACACCCAGGGCGCCGGGGTCGGGATCTCCGCCGGTCCTCAGCTGGCGCTGCTCCAGCCCGCGGGCACCCTGAGCCTCCAGATCGGGGGATCGGCCGCCCTGACGACCCAGCGTGCGGAGAGCAGCTACAGCGGCAACACGGCCGAGTCCGTGCGGACGCTCAACAGCCGCGGCCACTCGGGGCTCTACGACGTCCGCTTCCGGATCGAGCTGCGCAGGCAGGGCGGCGCATGGGAGTCGCCCGAGCCGGCCGAGAGGACCGCCCAGGCCAACCGGAACGACCCGAACGAGGAAGGCGCCTTCCTCACCGCCACCGTGCAGTTGCCACGGGCCGACGCACGCAGACTGGCCGGCTGGGACGACGGCACCGCACCCGTCCCGGATGCCGAGGCGCCCCCTGCCCCCGCGTATCTGTCGCCGTCGCATCCGGCGACGTTCGGTCTGCACGCGGTCCTGGACCTCGCCGCGACCCGTGACCCGGAAACGGTCCCGCCCCAGGTCTCCCTGACGGACGAACTGGTCGACCGCATCCAGGCCGGGCTGCACCGCGCCTACCCCGACCTGGTGCTTCCGCCCCGGCCGGACACCGCGGTCGACGGCGACCGGAACGGCGGCAGCGACCGGAAGTACAACACCGCGGTGCGCAACACCCATCTGCTGCGCCAGGCACTCTCCCGTACGGTGCTCGAAGGCTCCCTCGACCGCCTGACGAGCACCGGACTGCGGATCCAGCTGGAGCAGCTCGACTCCGTCAGCAAGCGGTACGTCGTTCTCACCGTGCGCGCGGAGGCGACGAACCGTCAGTTCGTGGGTGCCCACCACGATCTGGGTCTCGCGAACAACGTCCTGTCGACCCGCCGCGCGGACAGCGCGACCACCCGTACCCACGGCTGGTCGGTCGGCGTCGACGTGGGACTGACCGGGATCGAGCGCTTCGGCGGCACCGGGAGTATCGGCTACCGGTACGGCAGGCAGACCGCCTACGGCATGACGTACGGCCCGACGCTGACCCCGGACGGCGGCATCACCAGCTCCGGGTCGCAGCACCTGTGGTCGTACGACCTGGCCTTCACCGCCGAGGCCACCAGTTTCACCAGGCCGCGCCAGATCGCGCGGACCATGACCGGCGAGCTGCTCAGCACCCGGTGGTTCGTGAAGCAGGCCGCCGGGAGTGTCGACGTCCTGGCCATCGAGCAGGGCGACGGACAGACCGCCCCGGCCCCCGTCACCGGCCGCGTCACCCTTGCCGTACCCGCGTCGCTGTCCGTCCCCTCCACACTGCCTCTCCACCGGCCGGAGACGGTCACGGCCCCCGTGTCCGTGCCGATGGACCCGGCTCTGGCCGAACTTCTCTCCTCCGGGAAACCCGTCTCCACGGATGACTGGACGCCTCACGCCCTCTTCGGTGGCCTGCACTCCGTGCAGAGCGTCACCTCGCCCGAAGTCGTGGTGCACCACCTCAAGGAACTGCTCGCCTCCGTCTCCGGCAACTCCTGGATCTACGGGACCGACGGGACCTCCGCCTCCGGCGCGCTGGCCGAGGCGTTCACCACCGGTCGCAACGAGGCGGACTTCAGCGACGCGGCGCAGACGGGCAAGCATGTCAGCGACCTGTTCGGGAAGACGGCCGTCACCGACATCACCGCGTCGGTCAGCGCCTGGCCGCAGGTGCGCGGGACGCGCGTGCTCGCCGTCGTCGACTCCAGCGACCTCGCCCTCTCCAACATCGGCTCGGGCACCAGCGGGGCGGGACACTCGGTCGCCCATGTCCGCAGTCACGCCATCTCGTCCCTGCTGGCCTTCCGGGCCAAGCACACCGACGCGTTCCAGACCTCCGGCACCTACGGTCTCACCGCGTCGCCGTACCAGCGCACCAGCACCGCGACCTCGGCCGAGACCTTCTCGGCGAACCCGGCCCACACGGTCCAGTACACCGGACCGATGGTCCTGGTCGGCGCCGATGTGGCATGGCACCTCGCGGCCCGCTCCCAGCCGTCCGGTCTGCTCCGGGCGCCCGTGGAACTGATGCGCGGACGGCCGCCCCAGGGCCGGGTCGTGGAGATCCCCGACGGCCTGCTCGTGTGGATGCCGCTCGCCGAGGCGAGGAGGGCCGGTCTCTTCGACGACGGTCTCACCGCTCCGCCGCCCCGGCAGCTCTTCACCGCAGTCGATGCGGCCGCGCACGCCACGCTCACGGTCGGCCGCATCGACATGTCCGAGGCGGTCAGCCGGTTCATGGGCACCCTGATGGAAGACCTGCCGCAGCACAAGAGCTGGCTCGGGCCCAAGAGCCTGCTGGCCGATCAGCTCGGCGGCCTGGCACGGCAGATGACCACCCTGTCGCCGTCCGGTATCCGCGCTCTCCAGACGGGCATGGAGAACGGCGGCACCTCCCTGCGTCTGGCCCGGAACAAGATCGGGCCGACCAGGGACGCCAGTCTCACGGTGACCCTGGAACGGTCCGGATTCACCCCCGGTGCGCTGCGCCACGACGTGAAGCCCACGATCACCCGGCCCACGTCCACGGCGGAGACTGTCACGGAGAAGCTGGCGCGCGGGTACGAGGCCGGCTACCGGCTCGGCGAGGTGCCCACCATCTGGGACCGTCCGGGTCTCCGGAGCGGCGGCTTCACCCTCGACGACCGGGTCGGGTCCACGCGCTCGTCCGCCCTGGCACACGCGGTCACCGACGCCGTCAGTGCCCAAGTGGCCTTCGAGGGGCCGGTGGTGACCGGTCGGACGACGTTCAGCGTCACCTTCACCCTGGAGCTGCCCGACGGGACAGTGGTCCCTCGCACGTATCCCGTAGGCGAAACCGAGGTGGTGCTGCCGCTGAGCCTCGCCCGGCCGCAGAAGACCGAACAGCAGACAACCGAAGCCCGGACGACCGAACCGCAGAAGACGCAAACGCAGAAGACCGAACCGAAGAAGACCGAACCACTGGCGGCCCGCACACCCCGGGATGCCGCACGCCCGATGCTGCTTCCCCCGGATCAGCAGCAGGCCGTTGCGCTCCGGGAGCGCAACGCGGCGGGCAGGAAACTGTTCGCCACCGGCCCGGAGAGTGTCGTCGTCACCACCGTCGGCGGCATCACCGCACTCCGGGACGCCGCAGCGTACGCCGTCGACCTCGCTGTCAAGGGACGCGGCGCCACGACCGACGCCGCGACGGAGATGCCCACGAACAGCCATGGCCGTTATGTGCGGAAGACGGTACTGACGCGGCCCGGCACCGCCGCCGGTGAAGTCCTCAAGGGGGGCATCAGCACCGACGTGCTGAGCGCCTACCTTCCGCAGATGATCCGCGACAGCCTGACCGTCACGCTGCACGACACCACGTCGACGATCGGCGGGACGGACGCGACCCTGAAGATCTCCGCCGACGTCGATCTGTCGCGGGCCCGGCTGCTGGCCGTGGACCCGGGCGCGGGACTCGGCGGCAGCCGGCGGACCATGGACAACGACACCTACACGGGTGACACCACCGAATCGCACATGCCGTCGATGACCGCGGGACCGGCCTTCCAGACGCAGCCCCTGGTGCAGGCCACGGCCGCCATGCCGGGCTGGACGGACTCCGACGCGGCGGGCGGTGCCGCCGACCGCCGTACCTCCGCGCTGACCACGCTCAAGCCCTTCGCCGGCGGCGCCGTGCTCATCCAGGCACCCCTGCACATACTCCAGACGGCGAAGGCATCGCACCGCATCGCGGACCTGCCGGTCGTCCCGTCGTTGCTCAGGCCCGGGACCCGGCCGCCCGTCACCGTCGAGCACATGGTGCAGGACGGGGTGACGATGTGGGTGTCGTTCGACGTCGCCCGGGAGCACAAACTGCTGCCGCCCGAGGTCGAGGCCGCTGCGGACACCGTCAAGGAACAGACCAAGAAGTACACCAAGGCCGCCACGAAGGCGGAGACGGCCGAGCGGCGCCTGCGCGCACTCGACAGCGAGGTCACCTCCCTCCACACGGAGCTCCGGCGCCTCCTGGAGACCGGCACGGACGTGGCCGCGGCGCCGGAGAGGCTCGCCACGGCCCGCTCCCGGTACGCCGAAGCCCAGCAGGACCTGGCCAACCATCGCCGAGCCCTCGCGACCGCCGAGCAGCACCTCGCCGCCGCATCCGAGGCCGCCTGGAACGCGGTCGACCACTACACGATCACCGGTACCCGCCCCTCCGGCACGCCGCCGGTCGCCTGGAGCGAGCCGGCCGCCGCCGCGGCCACCGAACAGGCTCCGGCCACCGTCGCCGGATACCCGCCGCTCACCGAAGCCCTCGAAGGGCCGGTGTCCCTCGAAAGCACGGTGTCCCACGAGGGCCCGGCCGCCGGCCTCACCGGACCGCCGCGCCTCGTCACGCGGGAGGACGTCCTCGCCCGCACGGAGGTCTGGCTCGACGACGCGGGGCCGCTGTCGGACACGGACGCCGTACGCCGGGAACAGATCAAGGCGGCAGGCTGGGCGCAGCGCCTGCGGACGGCGGACGCCGCCTACCGGTCGTCGCTGGAGGCCGTACTGGCCGCGCGGTCACCCCTGAGGGCTGCCGAGCTCCAGGAGGCCCGAGCCCGAAAGGCAACGGAGCGGGCGGAGACCGAGGGACGACTCGACGCGGTCGATGCCGAGCTGAAGAACGCACGGTCGGTGTATGACCGGGCAGTCGCACAGCTGACGGCCGACTACCGCGAACTCGCCCTGGTGCAGACGAACTTCGAAGCGGTGGACGTATCCACCCGAGGGGTCCTGGAGCCGCAGGCCGAAGGCAGCGCCCCCCGCGTCGTCACCCCCTGGCACCCCGCGCCCGAACCCGAGGGCTACGTCCGCCCGGCCGACGCGAAGTCCGCCCCCGAGCCCTACACCGCCGAGGGCGAGGACTCACAGGGGCGCCCGGTCAGTCTGAAGTCGCCGGACGGCCGCGTCCTCCACCTCGTGGAGCCGCCCTCCACCGGACCCGCGCACCTCGACATCGGTACGAGCTTCCACCGGTCCCTCCTCGACGCGGTCGAGCGCGCCCATCCGGGGCTCCTCGCCGAGATGGGGCTCCACGCGTCCGGCAGAAGTCTTTCCGCCGCCGATGTCGAGCACTTGAGGCAACGCCTCGCCGACCGGCTGATGGCGGACCGCGACGAACTCGCGGAGTTCCTCGCGATCGATCCCCAGGAGCGGTTCACCGCACAGGAGCTGGCCGACGCGGGAATCGTGCTCAGCGAGGCACAAGCCGCCGAACACGCCGCCTCGCGCAGCCGCCTCCCGGATACCGTGGCCGCCCGGCTGACCCCCGACCAGCGCCTGGACCTGGCCCGTACGACACTGCTGCGGTCCGGCGACGGGCAGATCGGCGACCGCAAGGACGCGGGCTGGAACCACTCCGCGGGAGACCTGGCGGCACTGCTCGCGGCCCGTGTGCTCGGGGTCCCGGTCACTGTGGTCGAGTCGGACCTGAACCATCTGACGTTCGCCGCTCCTGGAACGGACACGGGAGGAAACACGCGGTCGGGCGTGGTGCTGCACCTCGCGGACGACCGGTACCGGCCCGCCGTGCCTCGCGCGACGGACGGCCTGCTGCTCAACGCCGACTCGGAGATCACACAGCAGCTCTCGGACACGGTCCTGTCCGAGAGCACCGCGACCGCGCCGGCCCGCGACGCGCTCCCCGCCGGTCCGATCCACTACGTGGGCGCCGGTCCCGGTCCGCTGGCCGTGGTCCCCAAGGAACTCAATTTCATCTGGCTGGGTGGCGAACTGACGGACGGTGCCCGCGCCAACCTCCGGACATGGGCGGCCAAGGCAGAAGAAGCACAGTGGAAGCTGACGATCTGGACGGACGAGGGCGGCCGGCGCAACAACAAGGAGTTCCTCAAGGGCCTGGTGGATTCCGGCACCGTTCATCAAGGCCGGGTCGAGGACCTGTTCAAAAAGGACAAGAGCTCCGGCGGGGAGAAGCTGCCCTCCAAGGTGTCCAAGCTGTACGAGGCCGCGCGTAAGGAGAACAGCTTCGCGATGGCCTCCGACATCGCCAGATACACCCTCCTCCACAAGCACGGCGGGGTGTATCTCGATGTGGACCTGGGGCCGGGAGAGGCGGTGCTGCGTCCCGAGGGCGTGACAATGTCCAAGAGCGACGAAACCCTGCCGATGTTCGGTCCCATGCTTCGCGATCCCAACAGCGTACGGAAACTGCTCGGACTCGAAGAGAACGCACCCGTGACTGCGGACCGGATCCACCAGGCCGCCGAAGTCGCTTACGGGGAGGGACGCTTCGGGAACCAGTTCATCGTCACACACCCCCGGAGCCGCTTCATGAAGCAGGTTCTGGACAATCTGCCGGACATCAACAACAAGGACGCCTACGCCAAGGGTGTCCTTGAGCTGGCCATAAAGTCGAAGAACGTGGGCGCCAGTACCGGTCCGATATTCCTCCTGCGGCAGTTCAACGAGCACATCAAGTCCCTCGACACCACGCAGGCCCCGAACATCAGGTTCGGGCCGCCCGCCGAGTTCCGTGTCCGGGCAGCCGAGTGGGCGGACTGGACGCGTCTGGACTGGCTGACCGACGAGAGCGAGAACCAAGAAGCCCCCCAGAGCACGTCCGCGCCCGCCCGGCGG
>NZ_JBHVWS010000066.1:0-46798 GCF_042882185.1 Streptomyces sp. NPDC058239 | reverse complement strand
ATCGACGTCCTTGCCGCCGAGGAACGGCACGAGCTGCTGGTCGTGCGTAACGACACCGCGTGCCCGGCTCCCGTCGCCGGCCTGCCGTCCCTGTTCGAGGCCTGGGTCCGGGCGACCCCGCAGGCCCCGGCGGTGGTGTTCGAGGACACCGCGCTGACCTACCACGAACTGAACCGCAGAGCCAACCGTCTGGCGCACTCGCTGATCGCGCGCGGGGCGGGACCGGAGCAGGTCGTCGCCCTGCGACTGCCGCGCTCCCCCGAGCTGGTGGTCGCCGTCCTCGCGGTCCTCAAGACGGGCGCGGCGTACCTGCCGATCGACC
Organism: Streptomyces sp. NPDC058239; assembly: GCF_042882185.1. NCBI lineage: Bacteria > Bacillati > Actinomycetota > Actinomycetes > Kitasatosporales > Streptomycetaceae > Streptomyces > Streptomyces sp. NPDC058239. Next base: position 46,476 of record NZ_JBHVWS010000066.1, on the reverse strand, counting down.
CGGACTACCCGGCCGCCCGCATCGCGTACATGCTGGAGGACGCGCGACCGGCTGTGGTGCTCGACGACCTCGCGGCCGTCACCCCGGCCGAGGAGCAGCCGGAGCACGATCCGACCGTCGCCGTGGACACGCGGCACCCGGCCTACGTCATCTACACCTCGGGCTCCACCGGCCGGCCCAAGGCCGTGGTGATGCCCGCCGCCGGGCTGCTGAACCTGCTTGCGTGGCACCACGGGGCCATCGGTGGTGAACCTGGCACGCGTACCGCGCAGTTCACCGCGATCAGCTTCGACGTCTCGGTGCAGGAGACGCTCTCCGCGCTGCTGTACGGCAAGACCCTCGTGGTGCCGACCGAGGAGCAGCGCCGCAGCGCCGAGTTGTTCGCCCGCTGGCTTGACCGGCACGGGGTAGAGGAGCTGTTCGCGCCCAATCTGGTGGTCGAGGCGCTGGCCGAAGCGGCCGAGGAGGCCGGGCTGGTACTGCCGAACCTGCGGCTGATCGCGCAGGCCGGCGAGGCGATGCGGCTGGGCGGTGCCGTACGCCGCTTCCAGACCCGGCGGCCTGGCCGGGCGCTGCACAACCACTACGGCCCCGCCGAAACCCACGTGATCACCGCCTACTTGCTGCCGGCCGACCCCGCCGACTGCCCGCTGCCGGTGCCGATCGGCCGACCGATCGCCAACTGCCGGGTTTACGTGCTGGATTCGGCCTTGCGTCCGGTCGCACCCGGCGTGACGGGCGAGCTGTATCTCGCCGGGGCAGGACTCGCCCGCGGTTACCTGAACCGGCCCGGACTCACCGCCACGCGATTCGTCGCCAACCCGTACGGTCCGGCCGGCGCGCGGATGTACCGCACCGGTGACCTGGTCCGCTGGCGCGCCGACGGCAAGCTGGAGTTCGCGGGCCGGGTGGACCACCAGGTGAAGGTCCGCGGGTTCCGGGTCGAGCCGGGTGAGATCGAGGCCGAGCTGGCCGGGCACCCGGGTGTCTCCCAGGTTGCGGTGCTCACCCGGGCGGACCGGCCGGGCGAGACCCGGATCGTCGCGTACGTGGTGCCCACGGCCGGGACCGGGGCGACGGCTGCGGCGCTGGCGGCGTATCTGCGCGACCGCGTGCCGGACTACCTGGTGCCGTCGGCGTTCGTGTTGCTGGATGTGCTGCCGTTGACGGCGAACGGGAAGCTGGACCGTGGAGCGCTGCCCGAGCCCGAACCGGGGACGGTCGGGAGCAGCCGCGCGCCGCGCACGCCGCAGGAGCAGATCCTGTGCGAGTTGTTCGCCGAGGTGCTGGGCGCGTCGCGGGTCGGGGTCGACGACGACTTCTTCGACCTGGGCGGGCACTCCCTGCTCGCCACCCGGCTGGTTCGCGAGTCCGGGCGACCCTCGGCGTCGAGCTGGAACTGCGCAGCCTGTTCCGGACGCCGACGCCCGCCGGGCTCGCGGCCGGGCTGCCCGACGCCGGCACCGCGCGGCAGGCCCTGGTTCCCCAGCCCCGCCGCGAGCCCATGCCGCTGTCGTTCGCGCAGCGCCGGCTCTGGTTCCTCCAGCAGTTCGGGACGCCGAGCGCCACCTACCACATGCCGCTCGCCCTGCGGCTGTCCGGCGGCCTCGACCAGGCCGCGCTGAGTGCCGCGCTCGCCGATGTGGTGGCCCGGCACGAGACCCTGCGCACGGTCTTCCCGCTCACCGCCGACGTTCCGCACCAGCGGGTGCTCGACGCCGCCGACGTCGCCGTCCCGCTGGCGGTGCGCGCGGTCGGCGAGGCGGAGGTTCCTGCCCTGCTGCGCGAGGCGGCGGTGCGGGCATTCGACCTGACGTCGGAACTGCCGTTGCGGGCGGAGCTGTTCGCGCTCGCACCGCAGGAGCATGTGCTGCTGGTGGTGATGCACCACATCGCCGGTGACGGCTGGTCCATGGGTCCGCTGGCCCGCGATCTCGCTGCGGCCTACGCGGCCCGGCGGGGCGGTGGGACGCCCGAATGGTCTCCGCTGCCGGTGACGTACGGCGACTACACCCTGTGGCAGCACGAGGTGCTCGGCGACGAGCACGACACGGACAGTGTGTTCGCGCGGCAGGTCGCCTACTGGACCGAGGCACTGGCCGGGCTGCCCGACCAGGTGCATTTGCCGGTCGACCGGCCGCGTCCGGCCGCCATGTCGTACCGCGGCGACCTGCTGGACGTCCGGATCGACGCCGAACTGCATGCGGCTCTGGTGGAGTTGGCTCGGCGTACCGGCACCAGTCTGTTCATGGTGCTTCAGGCGGGCCTTGCCGCGTTGTACACGCGGTTGGGTGCGGGGACGGACATCCCGATCGGCAGTCCGATCGCGGGGCGCACGGACGAGGCGTTGGACGATCTGGTCGGGTTCTTCGTGAACACGCTGGTGCTGCGCACGGACACGAGCGGTGATCCGAGTTTCGCCGAGTTGCTGGGGCGGGTGCGGGAGACGGCGCTGTCGGCGTTCGCGCATCAGGATGTGCCGTTCGAGCACCTGGTGGAGGTGCTGAACCCGTCCAGGTCGCTGTCCCACCACCCGCTGTTCCAGACCGGACTGGTCGTACAGAACGCGCCGGGAGGCGACTTCGACCTGCCCGGCTTGAGGGCCACCGGGATGGCCGTGCCCACCGGGACCTCCCGGCTCGACCTGACCTTCGGCCTGGCGGAGCAGCACGGGTCCGACGGCGCGCCGGCCGGCCTGAGCGGTGCGGTCGAGTACAGCGCCGACCTGTTCGACCGCTCTACGGTGGAGACCCTATTCGTCCGGTGGACCAGGCTGCTGGCCGCGGTCGCGGCCGCTCCGGACCGGCCGATCGGCGGGGTCGACCTGCTGTCCGACGAGGAGCACCGCGAGCTGCTGCCCGCCGCCGAGAGCGGGACTGCCGCCACGAGCCTGCCGGAGATGCTCGCGGCGCAGGTGGCGGCGACGCCTGATGCGGTCGCGCTCGTCTGTGGCGATGTAGAGCTGACGTACGGGCAGTTGAATGTTCGGGCGAATCGGTTGGCGCATGCGCTGATCGCTCGGGGTGTGGGTCCGGAGCAGGTCGTGGCGGTGGCGTTGCCGCGGTCGCCGGAGTCGGTGGTGGCGGTCCTGGGCGTGCTGAAGGCCGGGGCCGCTTACCTTCCGGTGGACCTGTCGTACCCGCGGTCGCGGATCGCGTTCATGCTGGACGACGCTCGCCCGACGGTGGTGATCGACGATCCGGCGATGGTGGCCGAGGGGGACTGGCCGGACACCGATCCGCAGATCGCGCTCGACGTCCGGCATCCGGCCTATGTGATCTACACGTCGGGCTCGACCGGCCGGCCCAAGGGCGTCATGGTGAGCCACACCGGCGTGGCGAGTCTGGTCACCGCCCAGACCGAGCGGTTCGCGATCGAACCCGACAGCCGGGTGCTCCAGTTCGCCTCGCCCAGCTTCGACGCTTCGGTGTCGGAAGTCTTCACCGCCCTGCTGTGCGGCGCGGCCCTGGTGCTTCCTCCTGCGGCCGATCCGGTCGCCGCGCTGATGGACCCGGGCATCGCGGTCACCCATGTGACCGTGCCCCCGTCCGTCCTGGCCGCCCTGTCGGAGAACACGGTGACCGTGTCGACGCTGGTGGTGGCGGGTGAGGCCTGCCCGCCGGAGCTGGTGGCCCGGTGGGCGCCGGGGCGCCGGATGATCAACGCGTACGGTCCGACGGAGACGACGGTGTGCGCGACGATGAGCGACCCGCTGTGCCCGGGGTCGGGCGTGCCGCCGATCGGCCGTCCGATCGCCAACGCTCGGGTGTACGTCCTGGACGAGCGGATGCGGCCGGTGCCGCCGGGTGTGGTGGGGGAGTTGTATGTGGCGGGCGCCGGGCTGGCGCGCGGGTACCTGAACCGGGCGGGGCTGACGGCCGGACGGTTCGTCGCCTGCCCGTTCGGCACGGACGGCGAGCGCATGTACCGCACGGGCGACCTGGTGCGCCGGCGCGCTGACGGTGAGCTGGAGTACGTCGGCCGCGCCGACGACCAGGTGAAGGTGCGCGGCTTCCGCATCGAGCTCGGCGAGATCGAGGCAGCCCTGGCCGAGCACCCCGCAGTCGCCCAGGCCGCCGTCCTCGCACAGGAAGACCGGCTCGTCGGCTACGTCGTCCCGCGCCAGGCGGCGGTGCGGGACGGCGGCCTCGAAGCGGAACACGTGGGCGAGTGGCGGGACATCTACGATGCCCTGCCCATCGTTCCCGAGGAAGCCGCCTTCGGTCAGAACTTCGTCGGCTGGAACAGCAGTTACGACGCGAGCCCGATTCCGATCGAGCAGATGCGGGAGTGGCGGGACGCCACCGTGGCGCGCGTCCTGGCCCTGCGCCCCCGCCGCGTGCTGGAGGTCGGCGTCGGCACCGGCCTTCTCCTTTCGCAGATCGCACCGCACTGCGAGGCCTACTGGGCGACCGACTTCTCCGCCACCGCGATCGACGCGCTGGCCGCCCAAGTGGCGCGGGAGGAGCGGCTGGCCGAGCGTGTGGTCCTGCAGACCCGCCCGGCGCACGACATCGACGGGCTGCCGGTCGGGCGGTTCGACACCATCGTGCTGAACTCGGTGGTGCAGTACTTCCCGTCCGCCGACTACCTCGCCGACGTGATCGACCGCCTGATGCGGCTGCTCACCCCCGGCGGCGTGCTCTTCGTCGGCGACATCCGCAACCTGCGGCTGCTGCGCCCGCTGGCCACGGCCGTCCAGCTCCACCGGGCCGCCGACGGCGCCGACCTGCCTTCAGTGCGCCGTGCCGTGGAGCAGGCCCTGCTGGTGGAGAAGGAACTCCTGGTCGACCCGGACTTCTTCACCGTCCTGCGCGACCGGGGCACCGTCGGTGCCGTGGCCGTGGAGGTCAAGCGCGGCCGGCACCACAACGAGCTCACTCGCTACCGCTACGACGTCACGCTGCACAAGCAGCCGGCCGTCCCGACGGCACCGGCCGCGCCGCAGGAGCTGGCGTGGGGCCGAGAGATCGCCGACCTCAAGGAGGTGCGCGAGCTGCTCGCCCTGCGCGGCGCGGACCCGGTGCGCATCACCGGGGTGCCGAACCGGCGCGTCGCCCGCGAGGCAGCGCTGGCCCGGGCGGTGCAGAACGGGGACGGCACGTTCGCCGAACTGCTGGACCGGCTGCACGGCCCGGACAGCGGCGACTTGGCCGACCCGGAGGATTTCCGTGAGCTCGGCGACGAACTCGGCCGCCGGGTGGACGTCACCTGGTCGGTCGGCGCGCCCGACGCCCTGGACGTCGTCATCTCCGACGTACCGGGAGACGCCCCCGTCGAGGCCTACCGGCCGCTGCGGCCGTCCGGCACCGCGTTGTCCTCGCTCACCAACCGCCCGACCGGAAGCCGCGCCACGGGCGCCCTCGTCGGCGAACTCCGCGACCGGCTGCGCGACCGCCTGCCCGACTACCTCGTGCCGTCGGCCTTCGTCGTCCTGGACGCACTGCCGCTGACCGCCAGCGGCAAGGTCGACCGCCGCGCACTGCCCGCCCCCGACCTGGGGACGGCCGCGACCGGGCGGGCGCCGCGCACCCCGCAGGAGCAACTGCTCGCCGATCTCTTCGCCGACGTGCTGGGGCTGCCCAGGGTCGGCGTCGAGGACAGCTTCTTCGACCTCGGCGGGCATTCCCTGCTGGCGACCCGCCTGGCCGCCCGGGTCCGGGCGACCTTCGGCGCGGAGCTGGAGGTTCGCACGCTCTTCGAGCACCCGACCGTGGCCGCCCTGGCGACCTGCCTCGACGGCTCGGTCACGGAGCGGCCCGCGCTGACCGCCCGTCCGCGCCCCGAGCGGATCCCACTGTCCTTCGCCCAGCAACGCCTGTGGTTCCTGCACCGCATGGACGGGCCGAGTGCCACCTACAACATGCCGCTCGCGCTGCGCCTGGACGGCGAACTGGACCGGGCGGCGCTGCATGCCGCGCTCGCCGACGTGATCGCCCGGCACGAGAGCCTGCGGACGGTCCTGCGCGAGGCGGACGGCGTGCCGTACCAGCTCGTGCTGAGCGCGGACGAGGCCCGCCCCGAGCTGCCGGTCATCGAGCTCGATGAGGTACGGCTGGCCGGCCGGCTGGCGGAGGGGGCCGGGCGTGGCTTCGACCTGGCCGCCGAACCGCCGATCCGCGCGGAGCTCTACGCGCTTGCCTCCGACCGGCATGTGCTGCTGCTCGTGGTGCACCACATCGCGGCCGACGGCTGGTCGATGGGCCCGCTCTCCCGCGACCTGGCGACGGCATACGCGTCCCGCTGCCGGGGCGAGGCACCGCAGTGGTCCCCGCTGCCGGTGCAGTACGCCGACTACACCCGGTGGCAACGCGATCTGCTTGGCGACGCCGCCGATCCGGGCAGCCTGTTCGCCCGACAACTCGCCTATTGGAGCGAGGAGCTGACCGGGCTGCCGCAGCAGCTGCAACTGCCCGCAGACCGGCTCCGGCCGGCTGTGGCCTCCCAGCTGGGCGGCCGACTCGCCGTCCGGCTGGACGCCGAACTGCACCAGGCACTGCGGGACCTGGCCACCTCGCGCGGCGCCAGCATGTTCATGGTGCTTCAGGCCGGCCTGGCCGCGCTGCTCACCCGGCTCGGCGCCGGCACCGACATCCCGATCGGCAGTCCCATCGCCGGGCGCACCGACCAAGCCCTGGACGACCTCGTCGGGTTCATGGTCAACACCCTGGTGCTGCGCACCGACACGAGCGGCGACCCCGGCTTCGCCGAACTGCTCGGCCAGGTACGGCAGAAGGCGCTGTCCGCGTACGCCCACCAGGACGTGCCGTTCGAGTACCTGGTCGAGGTGGTCAACCCGGCCCGATCCCTGTCGCACCACCCGCTGTTCCAGATCATGCTGGCTCTGCAGAACGCGCCATGGAGCGAGTTCACGCTGCCGGGGCTTTCGACCGGCTACCTGGAGGCACCGACCGGCACCGCGCGGGTCGACCTGACGTTCAGTCTGGCCGAGCAGTACCGACCGGACGGCAGCCTCGACGGCATGTTCGGTGCGGTGGAGTACGCCACCGATCTGTTCGATCCGGCCACCGTGGAGCTGCTGTTCGCCCGCTGGGCGCGGTTGCTGCGCGCGGTGGTTGCCGACCCCGACCGGCCGATCAGCCGGATCGACATCATGTCCGGCGAGGAACGCCACCGGCTGCTGTCCGAGTTCAACGACACTGCCGCCGAGCTGCCCGAGGCCGCGCTGCCGGAGCTGTTTGCCCGTCAGGTACGAGCCACCCCGGATGCGGTGGCCGTCGTGGCGAGCGGCACCGAGCTGACCTATCGGGAGCTCGACCTGCGGGCCAATCGCCTCGCGCGGGCACTGATCCGCCAGGGCGTGGCGCCGGAGACGCCGGTGGCGGTGATGCTGGAGCGCTCGGCGGACCTGGTAGTGGCGATCCTGGCGATCATCAAGGCGGGCGGCGCCTACGTGCCCCTCGACTCGCGCTTCCCGCAGTCCCGCATCGACCTGATCCTCCGGGAGGCCGGGGCCGCGCTCGTGCTCACCGAGGACGTGGTGGCCACACTGATCCAGTCCGAGTCCGATTCGTCCGACCCTGACGTCCCATGTGACCCTCGGCAGTTGGCGTACGTGATGTACACCTCCGGCTCGACCGGGCGACCGAAGGGCGTCGCCGTCACCCACCGCGACGTGGTGGCCCTCGCGCTGGCCCCCGACTGGCGCGGCGGCGGACACGAGCGGGTGCTGCTGCACTCCCCGACCGCGTTCGACCTCTCGACGTACGAGCAGTGGGTGCCACTGCTCGGCGGCGGCCGGGTCGTCGTCGCACCGCCCGGCCGGCTCGACATCGACCTGCTGCAACAGGCGGTCAGCGAGCACCAGGTAACCGGACTGTGGCTGACGGCCGGCCTGTTCCGCCTGGTCGCCGAGGAGCGGCCGGGCCTGCTCGCGGGGGTCCGCGAGGTGTGGACCGGCGGTGACGTGGTCTCCCCGGCCGCCGTCGCCCGGGTGCTGGCAGCCTGCCCCGGTCTCGAGGTGGTCAACGGCTACGGGCCGACCGAGGCAACGACCTTGGCCACCTGCCATGCGGTCCGTACTCTCCCCGAGCACGCCGCGACCGTGCCGATCGGCCGGCCGATGGCGAACATGCGTGCCTACGTGCTCGACGCGGGGCTGCGGCCGGTGCCGCCGGGCGTGGTCGGTGAGCTGTACCTCGCGGGGGTGGGCGTGGCCCGGGGCTACGTCGGCCGGCCCGGCCTGACGGCAGAGCGGTTCACCGCCGACCCGTACGGGCCGGCCGGGGGCCGGATGTACCGCACGGGCGACCTGGCGGCGTGGCTGGCCGACGGCACACTGGAGTTCGCCGGACGGGCCGACCACCAGGTCAAGCTGCGCGGCTTCAGGATCGAGCCCGGCGAGGTCGAGGCGGTGCTCGCGAGTTGCCCGGACGTCGCCCAGGCGGCCGTCGTCGCCCGGGAGGACCAGCCGGGCGACAAGCGGCTCGTCGCCTACGTGGTGCCCGCTTCCGAGGGTGCGCCCGAGGCGGGTGAGCTGTCCGACCGGCTGCGCCGCGAACTGCCCGAGTACATGGTGCCGTCGGCGTTCGTCACCCTGGACATGCTGCCGTTGACCGCCAACGGCAAACTGGACCGGGCCGCCCTGCCGGCCCCGGACTACGGGGCGCCGGGCACCGGGCGCGGCCCGCGGACGCCGCAGGAGGAGCTGCTGTGCGACCTGTTCGCCGAGGCCCTCGGCCGGGAGCAGGTGCGCATCGACGACAGCTTCTTCGACCTGGGCGGGCACTCGCTGCTGGCCGCCCGCCTGGTCTCCCGCGTCCGCGAGACCCTCGGCGTCGAGGTGGGCCTGCGCACCCTCTTCGAAGCGCCGACCGTGGCCGGGCTCACGGAACGCCTGGTCATGAACGATCCCGGCGAAGCGTTGGACGTGCTGCTGCCGCTGCGCACGACCGGGAGCCGGACACCGCTGTTCTGCATCCACCCCGGCGGCGGCATCAGCTGGTCGTACAGCGGGCTGCTGAACCACATCGGTCCCGAGTACCCGGTCTACGCGATCCAGGCGCGCGGACTCGGCCGCCCCGAACCCCGGCCGACGTCCTTCGAGGAGATGGCGGCCGACTACGCCGACCAGATCCAGAAGATCCAGCCCGAGGGCCCGTACCTGCTGCTCGGCTGGTCTGCCGGTGGGCTGATCGCCCAGGCGATCGCCTGCGAGCTTCAGGCCCGTGGCGAGCGGACCGCGCTGCTGGCGATCCTCGACGCCTACCCGGTGAAGGACGTGCAGTTCGAGGAGCTGCCCGTGCCCACCGAGCGGGACGTGCTCGTCGGGGTGCTCGACTGCGACCTGGACGAGCTGGGCGACCGGCCGCTGACCTACGGCGAGGTCGCCGAGATCCTGAGCCGGCGGGGCAGCGCACTGGCCGGCCTGACGGAGCAGCAGATCGAGGTCATCGTCCACATCATGATCAACAACGCCAAGCTGGCGGTCGACTTCGTCCCCGGCAGGTTCGACGGAGACCTGCTGCTCTTCAACTCCACGATCGACCGGGGCGCCGACAACGCCGGGCCCGGGACCTGGCGCCCGTACATCGCCGGCCGGATCGAATCGCACGAGATCACCACCCGGCACGACCGGATGACCCAAGCCGGCTCGCTGGCCCAGATCGGCCCGATCCTGGCCGCCAAGCTCGCCGAGGCCACCGGTGACACACCAACCCGCAACCAGGAGGACTGATTCCCATGACCAACCCCTTCGAGAACCAGGACGGCACCTTCCTTGTGCTCGTCAACCAGGAGAACCAGCACTCGCTGTGGCCTCAGTTCGCGGACGTCCCAGCCGGCTGGACCGTCGCCCACGGCCCCGACACCCACGCCGCCTGCCTGGAGTACGTCGAGCAGACCTGGACCGACATGCGGCCCAAGAGCCTCGTCGACGCCATGGATGCCCAGCGGTAGCGCGGCCGACATGACCTCCACCGATACCCTGGACGAGGCCCGCGGCACCGCGGGCCTCGTCCGGCCCCACGACCTCGCCGCAGCGTTGCAAACGCCCGAGGCCCGCCGGGACCCATACCCGTTCTACGCCCGCATGCGGCGCGAGAGCCCGGTCCACCACAGCACCCAAGGCATCTGGTACCTCACCCGGTACGTCGACGTCGAGGCGGCCCTGGGAAACCTACTGCTGTCCAACGACCGGGACCGGATGACACGCGCCTACGGCGCGCTCGGCGGTGACCTGAAGGCCTTCAGCAGGCTCACCGACCGGCTCGGCCGGGTGATGAGCAACACCGACCCGCCGGACCACGCCCGGCTGCGCAAGCTGGCCAACCGTGCCTTCACCGCCCGGCGCGTCGAAGCCCTGCGCGACGGCGTCCAGCGGATCGTCGACCGGCTCATCGACGAGGCGGTCGCGGCGGGGTCGACCATGGACCTGATCGAGGCGGTCGCATCCCCGCTGCCGCTGTCCGTCATCTGCGAGCTGTTCGGCATCCCACCCGAGGACCGTCCGCAGGTCAACACATGGTTCCGCCGCCTCGGCCGGCTGAGCGAGGACATCGACAAGTCTGAGGCGGCGATCGAACAGTACGAGGAGTACCTCGCCCGACTCGTCCGCCGACGCCGGGCAGACCCGGGCGACGACCTGATCAGCGCCTTGGTCGCGACGCAGGCGCAGGACGACCGGCTCACCGACTCCGAACTGCTGTCCACCTGCTTCGTCCTGATCACCGCGGGCGACGAGACCACCACTCACCTGGTCGGCAACGGTATGCTCGCCCTGCTGCGCCACCCCGACCAGTTGGCCCGGCTGCGCGAGAACCCTGCGCTGATCCGCACCGCCGTCGACGAACTGGCCCGCTACGACACGCCGACCCAGGCAATCGTCCGGGTCGTCGCCGAGGACGTCGGGATCGGCGGGCGGACGCTGCGCGAGGGCGAGCTGGTGTACCTGTTCCTCGCCGCCACCAACCGTGATCCCGAGCGCTTCGAGGACCCCGACCGGCTCGACCTGTCCCGCCCCGGCAACCGGCACCTGAGCTTCGGCAACGGCCCGCACTTCTGCCTCGGCGGTCCGCTGGCCAAGCTCCAGGCAGAGGTGGCCATCGGCACGCTGGTCCGTCGGCTCCCGCACCTGCGGCTGGCCGACGGGGCGGCCCTCGAATGGCGGCCCAACCCACTGCAACGGCGGCTGAGCGCCCTCCCACTCAGCTACTGACACATGAACGATGACGAAGGAGAAGTGACCATGGCCCGAGAGTTCGAGGTCCGCCGGGAGCAGGACCTGCCCGCCACGCCCGAGCAGGTCTGGCACGCGGTCGCCACCGGCACCGGCAACCTCGGCTGGCTGTACCCCATGGAGGTCGAGCCGCACGTCGGCGGAAAGGTCACCCGGGCCGACGGCACCGTCGTGGCGTGGGAGCCGCCGCACCACTTCGCCGTGCGCGTGGCCCTGGACGACGGGTTCTCCAACACGCTCACCTACCGGATCGAGCCGCTCGACGGCGGAACGAGCCGCCTGCACATGGGAATCCACTGGGTGCACACGGGCGTCGTCGACGACACCTGGGACACCAAGGCGGACGCGGCCGAGAAGCACGTCGACTTCTACCAGCACGCCCTCGCCGAGTACCTGAGGCACTTCGCCGGCCGCCCCGTCGTCTACGTCAAGGCCGGCCGCGGCGAGCGCACCGACGACCCCGCCGACTTCGCCGCCCTGCGCCGACGCCTCGGCCTTGCCGACGACACGACCGTCGGCGACCGGCTGTCGCTCGACCTCCCGGGCGTGGACGGCGGCTCGGAGGAGGTCGTTGTGGACTGGCTGAGCCCCGACTTCGTCGGCCTGCGCGGCCCGGACGCGCTGTACCGGTTCTTCAACGGCAGCACCTGGAACTGGCCGATCTGGCTGGGCCACCACCTGTTCGCCGAGGACACGGACGAACAGCAGGCCACCAAGGCGTGGAGCGCCTGGCTCACCTGCGCCTGACTCGTCGCACGACACAACCGAAGGATCTCTGGTGGAAACACTGCTCTACGCCGCCGAACTCGTCCAGGAAGGCGGTACCTACAAGCTCGTCGTGCAGGACGTGGTGCGGGACACGGTCCAGGTCACTCCTGTCCCCAAATCCGCGGTGGACAAGCTCCCGACCTTCCTGTCGGTGCTGAGTTCCAAGCTCGGCTCCGCACCGGCACGCGGCCGCTGGTAGACCTCTTCCGACGTCACGAGGCCGGTGCCGTCCGGCGCAGCAGATCCCGGACGGCACCGGCCTCGTGACGTCGCGGCCCAAGGCCTGGCGGTCCCCGCCTCCCCGAACCGCGGCAGGACGGTCACCCCCGCTTACTCGGCGATTGCGGTATTGGCGCCCGTGTCCAGGAACGCCCGGGTCTCCTTCGAGGAGTACGCCCAGCAGCAGACCACCACGACCTTGTCGTCGGCGATCGTCTTGCGGAAGTCCTCCGGGCCGGTCGGGTCACATCAGTGTCCCTTGGCGACTTGATCCTGCCGCCGCGCCAAGGGGGCGGTGGCTGAACGGTGGCCCGCGGTGAGGACGAGTCGCACGCGACGGACTCGCCCTGTCCGTAATAGAGGTGCAAGCACCGTCCATCAGCACGCGCCCGAGATGGCGGCCCCGACCAGCAGCGGTGCCATGGGGTTCAACGAGGCATATGCGGTCACCCGACGCCGTTCTGCGGACCCCTGCCTGTGCAAAACGTCAGCCCATGACGGTTCGAGAGGCGGCACCCTCAGCCATGGGGCGTTTGCGGGAGAATGTTCCTAGGTTGATGACGATGCCGGTGTGTTCACCTGTGTACCGCAGCGGATCGTGGTCGTGGTCGTGGCCGGCCTCGACGCGGTCGACCAGGGCGGCGAGGAACCGGCCCGCCAGGGGAGCGTTCTTGAACTGGTTGCCGCTCGTTCCCATGGCGACATAGAAGCCGGCCAGATCGGTGCGGTCGTAGATGGGGGACCAGTCGTCGGCGGCGTCGTAGACACCGGCGATGCCGGTCGGCCGGTTCGGGACGCGGAGGAGCGGGAATCGGTGTGCGGCCCTGGTCACTTGGGCGTCGAACCGGGCGGCCGTCGGGTGCGGGTTGCACATGTCGGGATCGTCGAGCCACTCCATAGGGTCGCAGGCGGGCAGCGTGCTGCCGATGAGGAGGTGTCCGCCGAGGGGGCGCAGGTAGGTCCCGAGGTCGACATCGGCCACGATCAGGCCGAGCGTAGTCTTGGCGCCGCCCGGGCTCGACGAGGTTGTGTCGCCCTGGCAGACCGGTGCGGCCACCTGGTGGACTTCTTGGCGCAGCGGGCGCACTCCGACGGTGAACTCGGCTCCGACCTCGGCCATCCGGTTGAACGCGCCCGACCAGGGCCCGGCGGCGTTGATCACCACCGGTGCCGTGATCGCGGTGCCGTCGGCGAGCCGGATGCCCGCCACCCGGTCCTCGCGGCGCAGGACACCGACGACTGTGCGATGGAAGAGGAAGCGCGCCCCGATGCGGGCCGCCGCGTCCGCGAGATTCTGCGCCGCGAGCTGGGGATCGTCGACGAAGCCCGCATCGGGTGTGAACAGCGCGCCGAGTTCCCCTTCCGGGCCGGAGAAGAACGCCTCGTCGAGCAGGGGCTTGGGGGGTCCGTAGCGTCCCGCGTCGATGCCGGGGATCCGGCTGCGCAGCGTTGCGGCATCCCAGCGCTCGTACGGCACGCCGGCACGCTCGAACAGTGCGATGACCTCCGACGTCCCGGAGCCCGGCGCGTCGAAGAGTACCGCTCCGGTCCGCCGGAACGCCGCCAGGCCAGGGCCGTGCATGGTGTCCAGGTGCTCCGCCCATCGTGCCCAGCAGTGCTGGGATTCCCAGGCGGTGGCGACCCCGTCCCAGGTCGAGTAGTTGAAACGGATGATCGCGCTCGAGGCGCTGGTGGATCCGTGGCCGACGCCGCCGGACTTGTCGACGACCACTACGCGCCGACCGGTGCGCGCCAGTTCCAGTGCCACCGCGGCACCGATCACACCGGCGCCCACGACGACCGCGTCCGCGCCGGACGGAAGCGTGTCCGGTTCCCTGTCCGTCATGACGGCAGGTCCCCCGGGGATCGCGGAGTCCGGTCGCCGTTCGCGTCCGGGTGGACGCTGCCGGCGTGGGGCGGGCAGTCGCCGACGCGATACGGGAAGTGGCACGCGGCGCGGTGCGGCTGTCCGGCCGCATCCTGCTGGGGGTCCCGTGCGGCGCAGACGTCCCGTCCGGGACGCCGGCTCGGCCCGACGGGGCAGCGCGGATGAAAGCGGCATCCGGTCGGTGGCGATGCGGGGTCGGGCACCTCTCCGGGAAGAAGCGGTTCCCCGACCGGTCGTCGTCCGGCGTGCAAGCTCGGCACGGCGGACAGCAGCGTTCGGGTGTAGGGGTGCCGTGGGCTGTGCAGCAGGTTCTCGGTGGAGGCGGTCTCGATGATCCGACCGAGATACATCACGGCGACGGCGTCCGACACATGGCGGACGGCGGCGAGGTCATGGCTGATGAACAGCATGGCGAAGCCCATGCGTCGTTGCAGATCCCGAAGCATGGTGAGGAGCGCCGCCCGGACCGACACATCGAGAGCCGAGGTGACCTCGTCGGCGATGAGAACCGCCGGATCGACGGCGAGCGCGCGGGCGACGGCCACGCGTTGGCGCTGGCCGCCCGAGAGCTGCCGCGGCACACGGTCGGCGCAGCCGGCGTCGAGACCGACCAGTTCCAGCAGCCCGCTGATGCGCTGTTCGCGGCTGCGGCGGTCCAGCCGGACGAAGGCCCCGGCTGATTCGGCGATCGACTGACGGACCGTCATGCGCGGGTCCAATGCCGTGTCCGGGTCCTGGAACACCAGTTGGACCTGTTGCCCCAACCGACGCCGATCGGCCGCCCGGCGCCCACGGTACTCCCGCCCACCGACCGTGATCCGCCCGGCGCACGGGCTGTCCAGCCCGACGACCGCACGTGCCAGAGTGGACTTTCCCGAACCGGACTCGCCGACCAGGCCGACCGTCGTGCCTTGGGGAACCTCCAGTGACACTCCGTCCACTGCCGTGATCGGCCCGGAAGGCCCGTGGTGACGAACAGTGACGTCGTACAGCGCCAACCCTGCCCCTTCCATCACTTCTCCACCTCTTCGGTCTCACGTTGTCCGCCGAGCAGCGCCGGGGGCAGCGGTCGCCAGCAGGCGACCTCGTGCCCCGGGTCGAGCAGGGACAACACGGGGCTCTCCACGGCGCACCGGTCCAGTCGATGCGGACAGCGGTCATGGAACGGGCAGCCCGGGACCGCACCGCACGGATCGGGCGGCCCTCCCTCGATGGTGTGCAGGGGGCGGTCGCGGTCCGCGGCCATGTCCGGGACCGAGGCGACGAGCATCCGCGTGTACGGATGCCGGGCGCCGGTCGCCAGCTCATGGGCAGGAAGGTTCTCCACGATCGTTCCCCCGTACATGACCAGAACCCGGTCGCAGGCGTCGGCCACCAGAGCGATGTCGTGGCTGATGAAGAGGATCGCGGTGGCGTCGTCGTGCCGGATACGGCGGAGCAGGTCCATGATCTGCCGCTGCACGGTGACGTCCAGGGCTGTCGTCGGCTCGTCCGCGATGATGAGGTCGGGCCGCATCATCGAAGCGGCAGCGATCGCCACTCGCTGGCGCTGACCGCCGGAGAGCTGAAAGGGGCGGGACCGGAGCAACCGACGCCCGCCGGGCAGCGCGACCCGCTGAAGCTGTGCCAGGGCCTGCTCGACGGCCTGGGCACGAGGGGTGCCATGGTGCGCGCGTACGGCCTCCGTCATCTGCGTTCCGATGCGGAGCGACGGGTTGAAGGCCGAGGCCGGGTTCTGGAAGATCATTGCCATTCCCGTCGCCAGCTGCCTGCGTCGCTCTTTGCGTGTCGAAGACTCGGCGTCCGCGCCGAGGAACCGGTGGGTACCCCAGGTCGCGCAGGCGCCGTCCGGCAGCAGGTCGGCGATGGCAAGCGCCGTCAGGGACTTGCCGGAGCCGGACTCGCCGACCAGGCCGA
This sequence comes from Streptomyces sp. NPDC058239, assembly GCF_042882185.1. Classification (NCBI taxonomy): domain Bacteria; kingdom Bacillati; phylum Actinomycetota; class Actinomycetes; order Kitasatosporales; family Streptomycetaceae; genus Streptomyces; species Streptomyces sp. NPDC058239. The sequence goes on along the minus strand of NZ_JBHVWS010000066.1, from coordinate 30,487 downwards.
CCATCTCACCGCGCCGCAGAGCGAGGGTGACACCGCGGACGGGCCGGACCACCCGGTCCGCCGAGGGAAGGGCGACCCGCAGATCCTCCACCTCCAGCACGTGGTCCACGGATGCCGGTCGGCCGGCGCGTGCCGGGTGTACCGCGGGTTCTTCCGGCTGCCGTGTGCGGGCGCGCCGCGCGGCGGCTCCGGCCAGCACCTCGCCGAGCAGTTGGAAGGCCACACTGGCGTAGACGATGGCGACGCCGGGTGCCACGGCGGGCAGAGGTTCGGTGTAGATGCGGTCCAGCCCCTGGCTCAGCAGGAGCCCCCAGTCGTACGAAGGGGACTGCACCCCCAGTCCGAGGAAGCTCAGCCCCGACAGGGCCACGAGTGCCGAGCCCGCGGCGACCGTGGTGTTGAGCATCAGCGGTTCGGCGATGTGGGGCAGGACATGGCGCAGGAGGAGCCGGTGGCGACGCAGGCCCAGCACACGTGCCGCCGCCATGAAGTCGGTTCCGGCCACTCCGGCAGCAAGGGTCTGCGTGATCCGCGCGAAGCCCGGTGCACTGGCGACGGCGAGTGCGAACACCGCCCCACCCGCCCCCGCGCCGCAGAGGGCCGCGAAGAACATCGCGACGAGAAGCGCGGGAAATGCCAGTAGGAGGTTGATCAGGGCTCCCAGCAGGCGGCGGGCGCGCCCGCCCACGACGGCGGTGAGCGCGCCCAGCGTGATCCCGGCCACCGCCCCGAGGAGCGTGGCCGCGACTGCCAGCAGCAGGGAGAGCCAAGTCGCCGAGAGCACCCGGGCGAGCAGGTCGCGCCCGAGATGGTCCGTGCCGAGCAGATGACTTGCAGTGGGCCCCCGCAGCACCGCCGACGGGTCCGGACGGTCGGCGGCCTGCCCCCACAGCACCGCCCCCGCGACGGCCAGTACGGCGAGCGATCCGAGCATCGCCAGGGTGATCACGCCCATGGGCGAGGCCCAGACCGACCGGGACACGCGAGACCTGCCGGCGGCGGCACCCGGCGTGGAAGGGGAAGGGGAAAACAGCACCATCGGATCACGTCTTCCGGATGACCGATCGGGGGTCGAGCAGCGCGAGGGCCAGATCGACCAGGAAGTTCACCACGAGGACGGCCGAGCCCAGCACCAGAACCGACGCCTCGACGACCGCGTAGTCCTGCGCGGCCACGGACTGTGCCATCGCCGAACCGATGCCCGGCCAGGCGAACACCTTCTCGACCAGTACGGTCCCCGCGATCAGGGCCGGCAGGAGATTCCCGGCGAGCGTCAGCGACGCGGTCAGCGTGTTCGGTGCCACGTGGCGCAGATAGAGCGGGACGGCGGGCAGCCGTTTCGCGCGGGCGGCACGCAGATAGTCCGTCGCGAGAACCTTGAGCGTCTCCACCCGTACGATCCGCAGCAGAACCGCGGTCGGAGCGAGCGCCAGCGCGAGCACGGGCAGCACGTAGGACTGAGGACCGAGGTCGCCGGCTACCGGAAAGATGCGCAGGGCGACCGCCAGTCCCGCGGTGAGACCCGCCGCGAGCACGAAGTCCGGCATGCCCGCCATGGCGGAGGTGGTGGCGGTGAACGCCAGCTCCGCCCGGGGCCGCCGCCCTCCGCGTGTCCACACCGCGGCGAGCAGCCCCCCAGGGAGGGCGACGACGAGTACGCAGGCGAACGCCAGGACAGCCAGCAGCAAGGTGGCCGGCAGACGTGCCCTGACCAGGTCGGCCACCGGCTCGCCGGTCACCAGAGAGACCCCGAGGTCCCCGTGGGCCAGATGACGCAGATACTGCCGGTACTGTGCCAACAGGCCATGATCCAGACCGAGTTCGTGTCGTTTGGCCGCTACGAGGTCCGGCGGGGCATCCACCCCCAGCGCGGCCCGGACGGGGTCACCGGGTACCAGCCGGATCATCGCGAAGGAAGCGGTGACGACCACGAAGAGGGAGACCGTCAGCCGCACCGCACGCCGGCAGCAGAACACCACCCACGGGTGGCACCGGGCCAGGGCGCCGAGCCGCGCGGACACGGTCGTCATGGGAGACCTCCTCGACTGGTGGTGCGCGGTCGTGTGCGGCGTCCGCCGCCGCTATCTGTGCAGGCGGATGCTGGTCGGAACAATCTGGCCGCCGGGCGCGACGGCGAAGGTCGTCCGGTAGCCGTATACCGTGCTCGTGCCGTCGGCGATGGGCAGCGCATCGGCCGAGCGGAACAGCGCCGCGGCGGCCCTGTTCCAGTCCGCGCAGCTGGCCGTGCCCGGTGCGCGCAGGGCGAGGGCGACGAAGCGGTCGTAGGCGCGGTTGGCGACGTACGCGAAGTTGAGTCCCCCGGAAGGCGGCGAGCCGGAGAAGTACGGGACGAGCTGCGCGGGCAGCGGCGGACCCGGCGAGCTGCCGACCACGACGTCGAAGTCGCCGCTTTGGTACATGGCCTGTACCACCGCGTTGCTGCTCTCGCTGACGAGGTCGACGTCCGCGCCCAGCGCCTGCCAGGTGGCGGCCATCAGTTCGGCGACCGACGGAAGGGTGGAGCCGAAGTCGGCGCTGCTGAGCAGCCGCAGCCGCAGCGGCCTGCTGTGCTTCACCAGCCTGCCCCGTGCGTTCTTCGTCCAGCCCGCGGCGCCCAAAGCCCCCACGGCACTGTGCGAGGGCAGGTTCCCGGCGGCCACGTCGGCGTGGCAGACGGAGTCCGCGGCGGTCAGATGGCTGGCGGGCGTTCCGTCGCCGCCGATCGCCACATTGGCGAGGCCCTTGCGGTCCAGGGCACCCACCAGTGCCTGCCGCAGCACAGGATCGCTCAAGGGGCGGCCGGTCCGTTCGTTGAAGAAGGTCAGCCCCACCACGGTCGGCACCTGGGTGGTGGCCAGGCCGTGGCCGGTCAGCCGCGCGCGGTCCGGACCGGTCACCATCGCGATGTTCACGCCGCCCGTGAGCAGCAGATTCGCCACCGTGGACTCCTGCGGCACCACCGACACCACGATCCGCTCAGGCTGGCCCGCAGCTGCGTTGGTCGCTCCCCGCGGCCCCCACGCGTACCCCTTGCGCCGTGTGAAGAGGTACGGACCGCCCGAGGTGTAACCGCTCAGCACGTACGGCCCGGTGCCCTCCGTGCTCCTGTCCAGCGCGCCGGGATCCGCCAGCCCGGCGGGGCAGACGACGGGCACCAGACCGATCGTCCGCACGATGAAGCTGTACGGTGACGCCATCCGCACCGACACCGTCCGTGCCGCGTCGTCGGCCGACACCGTGAACGGCACACCGGGCAGTGCCGCCCGGGCGCCGACGAGCCGGTTGCGGGGATCGCTCGCATATCGCAGTGACCGGGCCACCCCGGTGGCAGTGAGGATCGCGCCGTCGGAGCAGGTCACCCCCCTGCGCAGGGTGAAACTCGCCGAAGTGGCTCCGGCCCGCCACTTCTCGGCCAGGCCCGACGCCACACGCCCGTCCGGCGCCATATTGACCAACGAGTCGTAGGCATAGGGAGCCAGGGCAGAGCCGAACTGCGAGTACGGATGGAAACTCGGGGTCTCGGAGGCGGTGGCGATCGTGACGGTGCCCCCCACGACGACAGGGGTGTGTGTCGATGACACATCGCCGCCGCCACAACCGGCCATCACGGCTGACGCGACAGCGGCGGACGCCACCGCGGCCGACCGAGCCCTGGGAAACGACACGGTTCGGCGGTACATGGTGTTCATCGTGCCACCGAGATCGACGGCGTCGGGCCGCCTCCCTCGGGCCGGACACGAACGGGCCGGATGATTTCCCCCGTTCGAGTGAGGCCGCCCGACTCGCGTTCATCTCCATTCCTGGCGTGGCGTCATTCGGCGCGCACACTGGCAGCATGGCGAACCATCCATCCCACTGCCCGGACGGCTCGGCGGCGCAGGAGGTCGACCGACTTGCGACCTCGTACTGGGACTTCCTGCTCGTACGTGAGCCGTCGTTGCGGACACGCCGCGGGCTGCCGGTCGAGTCGCTGCCGGGAGTGTCTGCCGCGGAGGCCGACGAGCGCGCCGGGTTCGCGGCAGGGGTGCTGAACCGGCTGGGCACACCGCAGCCCGCGGAGCTGTCCGGTCTCGCCGCCGACACCGCGGGCTTTCTTCGGGCGCTGGCCGAACAGGAAGCGGAGGCGGGACGTTTCCACTGGCTCACCCCCACTGCCACGCCGTACCAGCTCTTCCGCCTCCAGCAGTACGGTGACACGGTCTTCCGCCCGTTCCGCTTCGAGAACCGGGCCGACGCGGACCGGTACGTGTCCCTCGTACGGGATCTGGCCCACTGCGTCGCGACGATCGGTGACAAGGTCGCCGGGCAGGCGGCACGGGGCTTCCGCATCCCCGTCCCGGCGCTGGCCGGGGTCCACACCACCCTCACCCGTCTGCGGGCATCGGCGGCACGGTACGTCCGAGCGGGCGCCGAGCGGCTCACTCGACTCGACGTGGCGAGCCGGGGCCACCTGCGCGACGCGGTGGCGGGGCTCGTGGCTGCCGAGCTGGAGCCGGCGTTCGACCGCCTTCTCGCCCTCGTGGGCGACCCGGACCACCTCAGGCGGGCACCGCAGGCCGTCGGATGGGCCCACTACCCGGAAGGCGAAGCGGCGTACCGGGCCTTCGTCAGGACATACACATCCAGCGACACACCACCCGAACGCCTCCACGAGCTCGGCCGGGAGCACTGCCGCGAACTCAGCGAGCGGATGCGGGAGATGCGAGACACGCTCGGCTTCGCGGGGACGGAAGCGGAGTTCCATGAACGGCTCGCGACCGAGCCCCGCCTGTACGCCGTCACCCCGGAGGAGGTCGAGGCTCGCTACCGCGGACACCTCGACCGCCTCACGCCGCTGCTGCCGCGCTGGTTCGCGGTCCTGCCTCGCGCCCCCTATGGCGTGGCCCGCCTCGACCCGGCGCTGGAGGCGTCGATGACGTTCGGCTACTACGAACCGCCCACCGCCACACAACCGGTGGGACGCTACCGCTACAACGCCTCGGACCTGGCGCATCGGTCACTTCTCGGCGCAGCCGCGCTGATCTACCATGAGCTGGCGCCCGGACATCATTTCCACCTCGCCCGTCAGGCCGAGAACACCACGCTGCCCGACCTGCGACGCGAACTGGTGCCCTTCAGCGGGTTTGAGGAGGGCTGGGCGGAGTACGCGGCAGGGCTCGCCTGGGAGATGGGGCTGTACGGCGACCCGTGGGACGCGTACGGACGCCTGGCCCATGAACGGTTCACCGCGCAGCGCCTCGTCGTCGACACCGGCCTCAACCTCGGGATGATGACGCTGGAGCAGGCGCGCACCTTCATGCGCGCCCACGCGGCAGCCGAGTCCGAGGGACAGATCACGACAGAGTTGCTGCGCTACGCGACCGATCTGCCGGGACAGGCGCTGACATACCGGGCGGGGCATGCGGAATTCACGGCATTGCGAGCAGCGTGCGAACGCGGCGCCGGTGCCGCGTTCGACGTGCGTGCCTTTCACGAGGCTGTGCTGGCCGGCGGCACACTGCCGTTTCCGGCCCTGCGCCGACGGGTGGCGAGAGAACTGCACGGGGTGTCCGGCCGTCAGCAGAGGTACCAGTGGCCACCCGAGGAAGGCGAGTGACGTCGAGTTCCGGCCGTCGAATGGCCTGGACAGGCCGTAACGGTAAGGCCGTTCTACTCGAATGAGTGAAGGCCATGGCGGAAATTGTAACTGCCTTCTCGGCCTCGGATACTCTCCGCGATGAGGGGTGCGGGTTCGGCGATGCGGGAACCCATGCATGTCGTCGAATTTTCCTGTTCGCCTCCCGTTGTCTTTTCAATCATTCACTGCCTCTCAATCATCACTTCCTCGCCAGATGAGAAGGATGTCGCGCCATGCCGCCTGTAGTACCTCCATTCCTGATCGGCCTGATCGCCGCATCCCTGGTCAAAAGGCTGGGTAAACCCCTCATGCGAGGGGTCGTCAAATCGTCGGTGGGCCTGGGAATCGAAATCAAGAAGGCCGTCCACGATGCCAGCGAGGGAATCCAGGATCTCGCGGCCGAGGCGACCGCCGAAATGCTTGCCGCCCAGATGACGCACGGAGCCGAGCACGGCACCGACACCGGCGCCCCGGAGGGCGGCACCGCGGGCCGGACCGGAGCGGGCGCCGGGTCGGCGCCCGCAGCCGCAACGGCCCACGCGGCGCAGGCCGGCGGTGAGAGCAAGGCCGCCGACAAGGCCCGCGGTGCCGGTTCGGCCGCTGCCAAGGTTCGCTGAGTCCGCTGATCGGATCTCCGCGTGATCCCCGGCGCGCCCGATGTCACGGCCCGACGAGACACGAGTGTTTTCCCGCGTGCCGTCGGCTGCTCTGCGGACAACTCCGCGGCGCGCTTTCGTCTGCACACGCTGTCGAAGCTTCCAATTCCCGGCAAGGGTACGCCCGTCCGTTTCTGGACATGCCCTTCCGAAAAGAGGTGAACATTCCCCATGGCATCTTTGGTGGCACAGCAGCCACACGTCGGCCCAACCTCTCGAAGGTATGCGCCAGGTCTGTCGTTCCGGGTCGGCAGCGTTGGGGGTGCCTGCGGTGCTCGGGCGGCCCCGGGAGACGAAAACTGTGGAGGGCGTTCTCCGGCGTGCGTCGGGAATCAGGGAGGCACGTGCCAATCCTGTGACCGGATGCGCTGGGTGGACACCAGCACCCCCGAGTACCTGCGCCACTTCGAAGGGCACCGTGCCACCTACATCAAGGCGTGCAGGCCCACAGCACCGGCGCATGCCGACGCGTTCACCACTCTGCTCCGGCAAGCGCGCGTCACCGCAGGGACCGTCGTCGGCGACACGGTGCGCTTCGCCGTACCGGACCGCCTCGGCGTACCCCGGGACGCCGTCGTGGACTTCCTCAGCGGCGACTTGCTCGGCCTGCGCACCACCGACGGGCTCTACCGATTCTTGGGCGGGCACACCTGGAACTGGCCGACCTGGCTCGGCCACCACCCGTTCACCGACACCATCGACGAGAAGCAGGCGACGGAGGTGTGGAAGGCATGGCTGGAGAAGGCGGCACCCTGATGAAGACAGGTCATATGTCTGAGACCGGAACACCTCTGTATTCCGCCGAACTCATCCAGGAAGGCAGCGACTACAAACTCGTCGTGACCGATCGCCTGCGCCACACCGTGCAGACCGCATACGTGTCCAGGAGGGTGGTGGAGCAGCTTCCCACCTTCCTCTCCAAGTTCAACTCCCCGCAGCTGGGCGGTCTCCGGCAGTGATGACGGCGCACGACGCGAAGAAGTGGTTCCGTGTCCACCGGCGCGCGGCGGACCCCAGGCTCCGACTGGTGTGTTTCCCGCACGCCGGTGGCACGGCACAGTTGTTCCACGGCTGGCCCCCGCTGCTGCCGGAGGACGTCGAGGTGCTCGCCGTGCGGTACCCCGGCCGCCAGGACCGGCTCGCGGAAGCCTGCATCGAGGACATGGCCACCCTGGCCGACGCGATCGACGACGCACTGCGGCCCTGGCTCGACCGGCCGCTGGCGCTCTTCGGACACAGCATGGGTGCCTGCGTCGCCTACGAGCTGGCCCTGCGGCTGGAGGCCCGCGGCATCGTCCCCGAACACCTGCTGGTCTCCGCACACGCAGCCCCCCAGTGGGCCGAACACACCGCACTGCACAGTGCCGATGACGAAACCCTGATTACCCGCGTCCGGCACCTCGGAGACCTGCACTCGGGGGCCTACGACATCCCGGAGCTGCGTGACCTGCTGCTGCCCGCCCTCCGCGCGGACTACCGGCTCATCGAGGGCTACCAACCGCCGCATCCGGCTCCGGTCAAGGCACCGATCACCGCGTACGCCGGCCAGGACGATCCGAGTTGCGTACTCGACCAGGTCCTCGCCTGGTGCGACCTCGCTGCCCCGGGCTCCTTCGAGCTGTGCTCGTTCCCCGGGGACCACTTCTACCTCGTGGCTCGGGAGGCCGAAGTGGTCGCAGATGTGGCAGCACGCCTTGCGCGCGCGTGCAACGCGGACCAGGCATGACGGTGGTATGCCCGTATCGGGAACCTGGATGTCCCCGGCACACATCCGCGAGGGCCAGGCGCCGTGTGTGGTCGGTCCCCGGCCAGGTTTCACCTGGGCCCCGGCGGCTGCCCGTACGGCTGTGACGGAAGGCGGGGCCCGACACCGCGCATGGCGTTTGTGGGGTTTCCAGGGGACGATGCCTGTGCCGGGCGCTGAGACGCGCGGTGTCCCTGGCAGCGGCCACGAAGGCTGGGACGGAGAGGAAACCATGCGACCGGGCACACGTGTCGCCGACGCGATACTCCGGCTGCTCAGCCGGGACTGGGCCGGGCTGGCCGTCGCCCTGCTGCCGGCGGCCGCGGGCGCGTGGTGCGTCACCCTGGGAACCGGCTGGGGGATTCTCGGCGGTGTGCTCTGCGCCGTGGCCCTCGCGCTCGCTCTCGGGTCTCTCCGCCATCTGATGCATGTGGCCCGGGTACGGGTGAGGTATCCGCCACCCGGGCGAATGGTCGATGTGGGCGGCTACCGCATGCACATCCTCGCCGAGGGAGTCGCCGGGCCGAGGCCCACCGTGGTCTGGATGCCGGGCGGCCATGCCGGCGGGTACGCCATGTACCGGCTGCACGCGCTGGCGCGGGAACGGACGCGTTCGGTCCTGGTGGACCGTCCGGGCTCCGGCTGGAGCGACCCGGGCCCGTTCCCACGCACGACGGCAGCCGAAGCCGTCGAACTGCTCACGGCGCTGGAGCAGGCCGGCGAAAAGGGGCCCTATGTCTTCGTGGGGCACTCCTTCGGGGGCCTGCTCATGGCCAACGCCGCCAGGCGCCGCCCCGACCTGGTGGCCGGTCTGGTGCTGCTCGATCCCACCCCGCCCGATGTCGTCGCCTTCGGCCCGTCGCTTCCGGCCCTGCGGCATGCCGTGAGAGACCAGACCGCCCTCGCGCTGCGCCACCTCTTCGGCCTCCACGCCCTCGTGTCCAGGAACGAGGCACGCTCTCTCGAAGACCCGACGCAGGTTCTCGCCGTAATCGAGACCAGGACCAAGGCGAACTGCGCCGCGGCATCGATCCTGCGAGAGCTGTCGCCGGACGGCATCACCCGAGACGGTTGGCAGACGGTCGTACACGATGGCGAGCTCGGCTCGCTCCCCCTCCTCCTGGTGGCGCCGCGCGATCTGACGGGTGGTGACGGGATCTTCGACGCGGTCGACGATCCGGAGGAGAGCGCCCGGGTACGGCACTTCTTCCTCACCGTGAGAGAACGCTTTCTCGCAGCCTCCAGTGCGGCCCGGAGGGTCTACACCCCGGAGGGAACCGGCCACGATTTTCCGGACCGCGTACCCGAGTTCGTTGTGCAGGTGGTGGGCTCACTGCTGGACGAACGCGGGGCGGGCGCACCGGACCCGTTCTGATTCCGCTCCGCAGCGACGGTCTGCTCCGGCGCGCCTCCGCTCGAACGAATGAAAGGCATCGGTGTCCCCGGGCGCGTCGGCCGCAGGTCGACTACGGTGTTTTCGGTGGGGGTGAAATGCCTGCCCAGCACCGCCGGCCAGGCGGTATTGGCACGTGCGGCGGCGGCAGCCATGCCGTGTACACAAGAGAAGGTTCACACATGCCCCCTGTAGTTCCTCCCTTCCTCATTGGCCTGATCACGGCCCCTCTGATCAAGAGAGTGGTGAAACCGCTGGTGCGGGGCATCATCAAGACGTCGGTCGGCCTGACCCTCGAAGTCAGGCGTGCAGCCATCGAGGCGGGCGAGGAGATTCAGGACCTCACCGCCGAAGTGGCTGTCGAGAAGCTGGCGAGTTCGGCTCGCACGCGTCGTGTGAAAGCCGACGGTGAGGTAACGGCGCAGGGTGCCACAGCCGGTTGAAGACTGGCCATAAGCGAGAAGCCGGATACGGGGTATGGAGCAGCCTGCTCCATACCCCGCCGTTTCTTACGGCTACACAGACCGCGAGTCGGGAGCGATCTCGACGTCGCCCGCAGCATCGACGATCTCTGCGATCCCGTCGCACAACGGTGCGCGGCGCTTGGCCCGCGGCGGACGCGGCCGCCGGCGCTGCGCCCCGGCACTCGCCGCGGGCAACACGATGGTGGTGAAGCCGACGGAGACCACTCCGGACACGCTGGAACTGCTGGCGGAGCACGCCGCGCGGATCCTGAGCGAGGGTGTGCTCCAGTCGCTTCCGGGAGACCGGCGTACGGGTCGGCTGCTGGTCGAGTCCCCGGTGGACATGGTCGCGTTCACTGCGACGTCGTCGCCGACAACGACCCGTCGGGCGGCGGCAGCTATATGAGAAAAGGTTTGGTGTGGATTGCCCCGTAGGGAAGTCCGGGGGCCGTTATGGGCGGCGCAGCGCCCGGGGCAGGACGAACCAAAGGCCGGCGAATATGGCGGACGTGGCGGCGGCGATCGTGAACGCTGCGACGCGGCCGAGAACGACATTTATGAGCAGCAAGACAGCGCCGTTGAGCGCGAGGGCGAGAAACACCAGTCCGACTTCGGCGAGCCGGGCCGAAAGAGCGACGATGCGGATCTTGGCACCTTTGTGGAACAGGCCGCGATGCAGTGCGACCGGGGTCGCGAGAACCGCGGAGGAGACCACGGTGAGCAGCAATGTGACGACATAAGTATTGCGCTCGAAGGCGTCAAGCTGTGGAAACCTGCTGGTGAAAGCCACACCGAGAAGAAAGGCGAAGACGATCTGCACACCGGTTTGAACGACCCGCAACTCCTGCAGAAGTTCCACCAGATTTCGGTCGGCCCGCTCCTCGGGTGTCTCGCGGCTAAGCGGACGCGGGCTGCTATTCGGCTGCTTGGGCACGTATCTCATTGTCTCTGCCAGTGGGGCCGTCGTGCGGCTCATCCGAGCCGGCACTGCCATGCGTCACGCCCGGTCTCTCACCGTGCTTGACGCCTTCGAGCCGGGCCAGGGCAAGGGTGATGGTCGGTCCAGGGCCAGTGGCGGGCGAACCTCAGGTGCCGGCGGCGGGCGGTTGTGACGATCTGGGCGGCGGCTGAGAAGAGGCGGAGCCTCAGACAGCGGGGCTCCCACCTACGGGTTTTGCCGGTCAGCGCGAGCATCGGCATCCAGCCAGATCTGGTTCTGGGCGGTGGCGTGCAGGGGCAGGTTGCGCAGGCCAGTTGCGCGGGCGTTTCGGATGCGGTCCTCAGCCCGTGCGCGCTGGCGGTGTCGCAGTTCGAGTGCGGCAATCGGGACGCCGGTGGTGTTGGTGGCGGACGCGGTGAGCCGGGGGCCGTCCGCGTCGGTGAAGCGCAACTGCGCGCCGGGGTGCGGGCGTTTCTTGCGGACGATCAGCCGCATCCCCGTCGGCCAGCCATTGAGGACATCACCGTCGCGGATCTCGCCTTCCGGTCGACAGCGGGCGTCCACGCGGCGTGCGGGACCTTGAGGACGGCCTGGTGGATGGCGTCGGTGACGGTCATGCCCACCGAGTACGACAGCCACCTGCCCCGCTGGGCGAGCCAGGCGACGAACTCGTGGGTGCCGCCTGCGGAGTCGGTACGGATCAGCGTCTGGCGTCCCCGCCAGTACTTCTTCGGCAGCTGGACCAGGGCGAGTTGGGTGGTGGTGATGTGGTCGGCGGCGGTGTTGCTGCCCGCGTTCCCGGGCCGCAACAGCGCGGCCACCGGCTCTCCGGTGCCGCCACTTCCGTGATCGACGAAGCCCATCAGCGGGTGGTGTCCGAAGGTCTTCTTCCAGGTCGCCTGGCGTCCTGCTTGCCGGAGTGGGCCAACACCAGCACTCCGCCCAGGTCCACGATCACCTGTCCGGTGGTGTCCGGCGAGGAGGCTCCGGCCAGCTTCCAGACGCGTTCGCGCACTTCGACCCGAACACTGCCGGCTCGGCCCGCAGCATCCCGGCATCGGCCAGGCAGTCACCGCCCAGCGCGACCGCGAGGGCCACATCCAACACAATCTTGCCCGGATCGTGCACCGCCCGAGCCTTCCGCCACGGCGGCAGCGCCGCTGATATCGCGGCGTCCAGCCCGGCCTTGCGGATGGTCTCGACCAGCAGCACGCCCCCGGCCTGGGAGACCACCGCCCGGCCGCCGCCCTCGATGCGGACACACGGGTACGACACGATACGCTTCTTCACCTGAGAAGTGCTTCTTTCCACGGCACGATCTGGACCCTTGACAAGTCCTATCGTTGCAGGTCAGGAGCACTTCTCGCGTTTTCGATCACGCTTCGGACAGCCCACCTCGTGAAAGCCCGAGGTTAGCCTTTCGGCATCCGGTTAGCCATCAGACCTAGGAACCTTCCTCCGAGTTCCTTCCGGCTTGGCCGGAAATACGACAGAGCGTCTCGTGGCGCACGAGCACTCCTCCACCTGCCATCGGGCTCCTGCTACCCGGACGAGGTCCCTCAGCCGGGTGCCGACCGGGCTGTAGCAGACGTAGTAGGCGATCTGTCTCGGTGGGATCGGTGAGACCGCGGCGGGCCAGCACCCAGTGACCGAAGCCGTTCTCCCACTGGATCCGGACCGGCACCCGGGCCCAGTCATGGAGCCTGTGGCCGAGGGCGCCCGTGCCGGCGGACAGGCGCTTCCACGCCTGCCTCGGCAGGCTGGCCACCAGGGCATCGACCCGGATGTCGGCTCCCCGGGCGGTGATGACGGTGTCGTTGACCCTGGACGCCAGCACGTGCACGACCGCGCGCTGTTCCAGCCAGTACCGCAGCCGCTTGGCCTGCCCGTATGTCTCATCGGCGGTCACCCATGTGAATGGCACCTTCGCGTCCAGGGCGCGCTGGAGCATGGGCTGGAAGTGCTCGATCTTCGTGGCGAACGGCACGTCGTCCGGGATGCCGGCTGCCCGGCACCGTTCCCGGTCGTCGGTCCAGGACTTGGGCAGATACAGTTCCCGGTCGATCAGTGCCCGTCCCCGCCCGGAAGCGTAGGCAAGGAAAGTGCCCACCTGGGAGTTCTCGGTGAGGCCGGCGGTGCCGGAATAATGCCGCTGCACCCCGGCTGAGCGGACTCCCTTCTTCAGGAACCCGGTGTCGTCACCGATCAGCACCGCGTGGTTGTCGCCGATGCTCTCCATGACGAAGTCCCGTACGTCATCACGGACTCCGGCCGCGTCCCAGTCCGCCTCGCCCAGCAGCCACTGCATCCCGATCGGATGCCTCTCACCGGCTCGTTCCGCCAGCGACCAGCCGTTCTTGCGCTCCAACGGCGCCACCAGTCCGGCCACGTACTCCAGTGCCCGGCCCCGCGGCTCCGACCGGGCAAACCGCGAAGTAAACCGCGAGTGCAACCCCGCCAACACGCCACGCCAGGACTCAACTTGACGCACACCGAGATCTACAGACACCAGGAAACCCAGCCACACCAAACCCCATAACTGTGATTGCAGTACTAGTCGCTACAGGGCCGACCCGGAGGTGGCGTGGCCGGGATGTCGTTGTGACTGAACGGTCGTCCCCCGCACTCAGCGCCGGGGCCACGTCGGCGAAGCCTTTAGAGTTCCCCAAGTCTCCAGAGATTTTCCTCTTCCGCAAGAGATTTGGGGTCGGGTAATCGACGACTCATCGCTTCCGCCCACAGCGTCGCCAGCTGGACGAACGTTTGCATGTTCTGGTCCGTGGCGCTCCCGTCCACGGCGAACAATGCCAGCAGTTCGGCGGCATCGGGATCGTCGCTGTGGCAGGGCGAGCACAGCACGGCTGCACCCGTCCCGCGGACCTCTCGTCCGCTCTGGTTCAGCCAGGCGCGGGGGAAGGAGGCAAGGATCAGTCCGGGTGTTCCGCACCCGGGGCAGTCCGGCACATCGTCCAGCCGGACGGCGAGGGCGTGCCCGTTATTGCTCAAGCGACGCCTACCCACGTATCCGGGCCGAAGGTTCCCTTGATGTCGGAGGCGACCGAAGTCGGGTCCACGAGGAAGCCCAGCTCGTACACGACGGTCTTGCCGGGCGTTCGCACCTGGAGCCGTACGGGGCTCTCGCCCTTGTGTGCGCTGAGGATACTTTTCAGGCGCTGCACGTTCGGTTCGTTGACCCGGTGATAGGGCAGCGCGAGCTGCACCGGCGGGCGTTTACCGCTTTCCGCGGAGGACACGTCCAAGACCTGAATCTCCTGCCCAACGAGGCTGATGGTTCCGTCGCGATCGTTGACGCGTCCCTGAACGGAAACCACGCTGTCGGGGATCAAAGCGTGCTGAACCAGGGTGTAGGCGGCGGGGAAGAACAGAACCTCCATCTCCCCATCACGGTCGGCGAGGTTCACGAGGGCCCACGCGTTGCCCTGCTTGGTCATCTTGAGGGTCACACCGTTGATCAATCCGGAGAGCCGCACACTGCCTTCGGTGCGACCGGATGCGAGGAGCTCGCTGATGGTGGCGTCGCGGTTGCGCGACAAGATGTGCTCGGTGCCGTCCAAGGGGTGCGCGGACACGTACAGGCCGAGCATGTCTCGCTCGGCGGCGAGCAGGACCTTGCGGGGCCACTCGTCCATGTCAATGGCGAAGTCCAGGCCGAAGACCGGTTCACCGCTGTCCCCGCCGAGGTCGCCAAACAGGTCGTCCTGCCCGATCGCGGCTTGCTTCTTCACCGGAATGATCGAGTCGACGGCCTCCTCGTGGACCGCGGACAGTCCCTTCCGGGAGTGGTCGAGGGAGTCGAAGGCGCCGGCCTTGATGAGGGATTCCAGGGCTCGCTTCTGGAGCGCCCCGATATCGGCCTTGTCGAGGAAGTCGGGGAAGGATGTGAACTTCCCCTTCTCCTTGCGGGTGGAGACGAGGGACTCGATGACGCCCTCACCGACGTTACGTACGGAGCGGAGCCCGAAGCGGACGTCGTCGCCGATGGCGGTGAAGTTGGCGACGGACTCGTTGATATCGGGCTGGAGGACCTGGACGCCCATCCTGCGGGCATCGGCCAGGTAGATCCCGGCTTTGTCCTTGTCGTCGCCCACCGAGGTGAGGAGTGCCGCCATGTACTCGGCCGGGTAGTTCGCCTTGAGGTAGGCGGTCCAGAAGCTGACCAGGCCGTATCCGGCGGTGTGGGACTTGTTGAATGCGTACCCGGAGAAGGGGAGCATGACGTCCCACAGGGCCTTGGTGGCCTCTTCGCTGTAACCGTTCTGCTTGATCATGCCGTCAGAGAACTTGTCCCACTCCGCCGCCAGGACCTCGGGCTTCTTCTTGCCCATGGCCCGGCGCAGCAGGTCTGCACCGCCCAGGGTGTAGTTGGCGAGCTGCCGGGCGATGGCCATGATCTGCTCTTGGTAGACGAGCAGGTGGAAGGTGTTGCCGAGGATCGGCTCCAGGGCTGATTCCAGCTCCGGGTGGATCGGGGTGATGGGCTGCTTTCCGGTCTTGCGGAACGCGTAATTGGTGTGCGCGTTGGCCGCCATCGGGCCGGGCCGGTACAGGGCGAGGGCTGCCGCGATGTCTTCGAACCGGGTGGGTTCCATCTGCTTGAGAAGGGTGCGCATGCCGGCTCCGTCGAGCTGGAACACCCCGAAGGTGTCGCCGCTGGCGAGGAGCTTGTAGGTGGTGACGTCGTCCAGCGGGATCTGCTGGGCGCCGTCGGTCGGCATTGTGTCGGTGGTGATGTTGACACCGCGGTTCTCGCGGACGTTCTGGATGGCATGGTCGATGACGCCCAGGTTCCGAAGACCCAGGAAATCCATCTTGACCAGACCCATGTCCTCGCAGGACGGGTAGTCGAACCCGGTGATCTTGACGCCGTCCTTGGCACGCATGTGCAGCGGGATGCGGTTGGTGAGCCGGGTCTTGGAAAGGATGACAGCGGCCGCGTGCACGCCGGTGCCGCGGATCAGTCCCTCCACCCCGCGGGCGCCGTCGACGACCTTCTTGACCTCGGGCTCCGCCTCGTACAGGGCGCGGATCTCGCCCGCTTCCCCGTAGCGGGGGTGGCTGGAGTCGAAGATCCCGCTGATCGGGATCGACTTGCCGTTGGCGTCGGGCGGCAGAGCCTTGGTGATGCGCTCGCCGTGGGAGAAGGGGTAGCCCAACAGCCGGGAAGTGTCCTTGATCGCGTTCTTGGCCTTGAGCTTGCCGAACGTGTTGACCATGGCGGTGTACTCGTCGCCATACTTCTCCACGACGTAGCGCACCATCCGGTCCCGGTGACGGTCGTCGAAGTCGAGGTCGACATCCGGCGGGTTGATGCGCTCCGGGTTGAGGAACCGCTCAAAGAGCAGTCCGTGCTCGAGCGGGCACAACTCGGTGATGCGCGTCGCGTACGCCACGATCGACCCGGTCGCCGATCCACGGCCGGGCCCGACGGGAATCTTGCTGTCGCGGGCGTACTTGCAGATGTCCGCGACGACGAGGAAGTAGCTGGAGAAGTTCATCGGCCCGATGACCTTCATCTCGGTCTCGAACCGCTCCAGAACCTCGGCCGGGATCGGGTCGCCGTAGCGCATCGCCAGGCCCTTGAGGCATTCCTTGCGTAGCCAGGACTCCTGGGTCTCCCCTTCAGGGACTCCGGGGAAGTTCGGCATCTCGTCGACGTTCTTGAACACCGACTCGTAGGACTCGATGCGCTCGGCGATCAGCAGCGTGTTGTCGCACGCCTCGGGGATCTCGGAGAAGAGCTCCCGCATCTGCGAGGCGGTCTTGAGGTAGTAGCCGGTGCCGTTGAACCGGAAGCGCTTCGGGTCGGCCTTGTCCTTGCCGACCCCGATGCACAGGAGGTTGTCGTGGGCGTCGGCGTGCTCTTCCAGAACGTAGTGCGCGTCGTTCGTGGCCAGGAGCGGGATACTGAGGTCCTTCGCCAGCCGCAGCAGGTCCTCGCGGACGTTGCGTTCCAGGTCCAGGCCGTGGTCCATCAGCTCCAGGAAGTAGTTCTCCTTGCCGAGGATGTCCTGGTAGGACGCGGCGACCTCACGTGCTTCGTCGTACTGGTTCAGCCGCAGCCGGGTCTGGATCGCCCCGGACGGGCAGCCGGTCGTCCCGATGATTCCTTCGGAGTGTTCGGAGATCAGTTCCATGTCCATGCGGGGCTTGCCGGCCGGGAACTGGCCCGTGTAGCTGGCCTCGGTCGACAGGAAGAAGAGGTTCTTCAACCCCGTCACGTTCTGCGCCCACATCGTCATGTGGGTGAAGCGCCCGCCGCCGGAGACGTCCTTCGAGCCCTCCCCGTCGTCCGACATCGCCCGGACACCGCCTGGGCCCCAGAACTCCTGCTTGCGCATGCGCCGGGAGGACGGAGCGACGTACGCCTCGATCCCGATGATTGGCTTCACGTTCTGGAAGCCCTTGGCCACCTGCTGGAACTCGTACGCACCGAACATGTTTCCGTGATCGCTCATCGCGATCGCGGGCATCTCCTGACGGGAGACTTCCTCGAACATCGGCTTGAGCCGCTGCGCGCCGTCGAGCATGGAGTATTCGGTGTGGTTGTGTAAGTGGACGAAGGAATCGGGCACCGGGAGCGCACCTCCATGGGGTTACGGGGAGGCTTCACCCTAGCGCTCGGAGAGGTGCTCCGTGCCTCAACCCGGGCCGTCCCAAAGACGATTCGAAACCGGCCGATGTCACGAAACCATCACCGCAGGACAGAGCTCCCCGGCCCTGTACGAGCACGTCGCACAGTGCGGCGGCAGCGACGTGCCGCACTGCGGGAAGTAGATTGGAGCGGCAGTCGGCCCTCTGCGAGGTAACCCAGTACACGGCGTGGCCATCAGGTAAAAATACTTTTGTCCGGCTGAGCCGGTGCAAGATTTTCACCGCGCGGTGCATCCGGGCGTAGCACGGCATCGCCATCCTGGAGAACTTGGCAGTACGGGCCCGCCACCTCAGCCGCCGCGAGCACGTCACCGACACCATCCAGGCCGTCACCGATCGGTTGTCCCACCAGTCTGTCGAGCACCGTGTCGGTGGTCGTCAGACAGGATCGCCAGCGCTTGGTGGGCGTCAGGCTCGGCGTTGTCGCTGCTACCGCCAGCCGAGATCAATGGAACTGTCCGTAGTTGTCGTTGCGTGGAGGACACAACGCATGGTTCGTGTGGGTAGGGTTTCGGCGTGGACCTTGAGAAAATGCGGACCTTCCTCACGCTCGCCGACGCTGGGCGGTTCCAGGAAGCGGCCGTCGGGTTGGCAATCACTCAGCAGGCTGTCTCCAAGCGTATTGCCGCGTTGGAACGTGGCCTTGGCGTGCAATTGTTTCACCGCACTTCGCTGGGTGTCGAGCTCACCATGGACGGGCAGGCATTCTTGTCTGCCCGCGCGGGAGGTTATGCGTGTTGCCGAGCGCGCTAAGGCGTCGGTGCGCAGTGAGGGCCGTCCGTTGAATGTCGATATGGGTTCGGAGCACAGTGCGGCGTCGCGCCTCATGTGTGGTTTTGGCCATGCGTACCCTGACGTTGGCTTCGATGTGGTGAGGCTGGGCGACACTGATGCCGCTGTCGCTGCTTTGCGATCCGGTGAGATCGACGCGTCGTTTCGTGCAGTCTTCGCGACGAGCCAGGAAATCTCGCCGGATATCGGGAACGTTCGGGTTCTGGACGAGGAGCTCCAGCTTCTCACGGGCTCTCGGCATGCGCTGGCGGCGAGAGAGTCGGTGACGGTCGTTGAGCTCGCAGAGCACCGCATATGGGTGAGCGACTTAATTCCGGGCACGGAGCGAGCCGCTTAGTTCGACGACCTTTTCGCCGAACTCGGTGTCACCGTTGAGGCCGTTGACCTCAGATTCGGTTTCGAGGAGCTCGTCGACACCATTGTTGACAGTCCGGCGCCAGCCACTTTTGAAGGAGCTAAGAGCGCGCTCGTTTGGCCGACGGGCCACGGTCTACGGCGCATTCTGGTGACAGATCCGGTCCCCGTCTACCCGTACTCGCTCATTTGGCAGCGGGAAAACCCACACCCGGCGCTGAAAGTTCTCCGTTCCTGCCTCACCGAAGTTGCTGCAGGCAGCCAAGACACGGGTGGCACCTGGATTCCCTCCTGGATGGCCTGACTTCGCGTCTGCTTGTCACGACGTGGAGAAAGCCGCAAGGGAGCGATGAAACACGAGGCGTTGGGACCTCGATGGCATGGGAGAACCGGAAGGTGTCCCAGTAACTGGAATCCACCGAGGTTGCCGCATCGGCGTCGTGGGGGCCGGTGCGTGGACGGATGGTATTTCCGGCGGGTTTTCTCCCTGTGGTCAGGGGTCGCCTGCGCGGTGTGTCCCAGTGCTGAGCTATGTGGGCGGTTCCGTTGTCATGAACAACTTCAGGCCGTTCTCTGCGGCTTGAAGTCGGAGGGGCGGACGGTGCTGATTCTGGCTCGGGACTCTCTACTGACGCGTAGAGCGCCTTTCGCTGGGGGGTTATGTCTTCAACCTGCCCGATTGGTGGCGAAGCCCTTGTATGGCCGGACCGGCAACACCCGTCCGCTGGGATGGAAATGTACCTTGTTCGGGCGTCTTGTCTCTTCGCCGCCGAGCCCGGACCTGGTTTGCTCCCGGTTGGCCTGAACAGGTACCACGGCATGTTCGTTTGTACCTTTGTGCATTTCGTGCCCTGTTCGGGAAAGGGTAGGGTCGGGCACCGCACCGGGTGTGAGTCGGTAGGACGAATCCGGTGGCAAGCGGTCGATCAGTTCGGAGCCTGAGCCGGTCGGCCCTTGGTCCAGAACCTCCTGCTCAGCCTTGATGAACTCGCGCACTGCGTCTCGCCTTACAACTCCTGGTGGCCAAGTGCTCTTATATCTGTTCGGAAAGCGACGCGTGTGGCGAGCCCAGCGGCGTGAGCACCAGACTGAAAGGGCGCATCATGCCTATCACCAAGCTTGACGCCGGAACTGCTCTCGTCCTCATCGACCTGCAGAATGCCATGGTCGGCGCACCCTGCGTACCGTACTCCGGCGCTGAAATCGTGGCCCGGGCGGCCGAACTCGCGGAGGCATTCCGCAAGGTGGGCGCCCCAGTGGTCCTTGTCCGCGTCACCGAGGCTGAGGACAAGGCGGACGGGGCACCCGGGCGCAAGGACGCGCCGAGCTACGCGGGGGCCATGCCGGCCGGCTGGGACGAGATCGTTGAGGACCTCAGCGGTCACCCCGGCGATATTCTCGTCACGAAGCGCAACTGGGGGGCGTTCTACGGCACCGACCTGGACTTGCAACTGCGCCGCCGCGGCATCACCCAGATTGTGCTTACCGGCATCGCCACGAGCATCGGTGTGGAGTCCACCGCACGTAATGCCCATGAACTCGGCTATCACGTCACGTTGGCCACTGACGCCATGGCCGACATGAGCCCGGAGGCGCACAGCAACAGCATCGAACGTATCTTCCCGCTACTCGGGGAGTGTGGAACGGTCGGCGAGATCGTCGAACTCCTGGGGATGAGCCGTTGACGCGTCCTTCGACGGCCGCGGGCAGGGAGAGAGACCAGGTGAAGCTGTACTGACGCCAGGCAGGACAGCCGCGACGGAACCCACGCCGAGGGCGGACTGCCTGCGGTGAATCGGCAGTTTCTGGCGCACCGCAGGCCTCATCTCGTGGCCGGGCTGGTCGAATGTCCAGCCCTCATCGCAAGCCAGTGCCCCGCCCGGCGCTTTGTCCGTGGTCACCGTCCGCCTTGCCGAAGGCGTAGTCGCCTTAGCTTGGCGTTTATGGTGCCTGTCTGTCTGCGCCGGCCTTCATCGTGTCGGTTTTGCTGTGTTTTCTGACGGGGTGTTCGCGGGCCCGGTTCTTGTTCTTCGAGCCGACCGGCCGGCCAGGGCCCGCGGTGCCGGATTTCGGTGCGCTGGTCAGCTGAGGGGTCTTCCTGTGGAGGCGGCGAAATCCCCGGCGGACGCGCGAGGGCGTGAGGCGTCCATGTCGTGTCGGCCGTTCCCATGGCCGACGGAGGTCTTCGGCCAGGGGCCGGGCGAGGCGGAGTTGGGTATAGGCGGCGATGACCAGCCAGGTCCAGCGGTCCGCCGCGGCCGGGTCGCGGAGTTTCGGAGCGGTTCAGCCAAGGGTCTGCTGATCATTCTGAAGGTGTGTTCAAGGTCGAATCGCCGCAGAAACGATTGCCAGAGCCGGTCCACATCGGCAGCGGTGGCATCGCAACGTGACCACCACAGCCAGACCGGCTTGGGGTCCCGGCCCCCGGTCAGGTGGTCGACGCGGAGGTGTATCACTGTGCCTGCGACGACCGGATAGTTCGCCCTCGGGGTAGTCGGCCCACGCCGAGCGGCGGACCAGCAGCGGGTGCAGCTTGCCCCAGGCGCTGGCGATGGCCAGCCCGTAGCGGGTGGTTTCGGTGACCGTGGTGATCGCAGGGGCGGGCCAGGTGGTGGCGTCCTCGAACTTGAACTCCGGTCCGCGCTTGGGTTTGCGCCCGCGCTTGCCAGGTGGCTGGGGAGGTGGCGGAAAGTACAGGACGCGGTCCGAGCGCATCCGTCCCAACAGTTCGACGGGCAGGTCGGCCCGTCCGCAGCCCGGGGCAAGGCCAGTCCGGCCAAGGCCCTGCGCAGCCGCACCGCATCCAGTCGCCCGCAGTTCAACCCGCCATACAGAGCGCCATGACCACGCCGGTGTTCAGAAGCCAGTGACAACTCGACCAGCGTCTTCACCGGACCTTCCATGCACAGCAGAGCGTCGACCAGCTCGAACAACTCGTCGCCCCGCGCTTCCCAACAGTCATAGAGATCCCGTCGAAACCCGGACAACACACCAAGAGGGTCGACGCGGGCGACCTCGCCCAGCACACTCATTCACTCGGCCGTTCTGTGACGCTTCGAAGCTCGACACTCCGAAGAATCACGGGCGGCCGCGCCCGTTGTCAGGCGAACGGCAAACCTCAACAAGCAATGATCTTGTCGCGATTAAACGCCAAGCTTAGGCAAGGCGGACGGGTGCGACGGTGCCCGACGGGCCGTTGCCACGGGGCCGTGAGGGTATGCGGCAATGAGCACACACACGACACAGGGCATGTCGCCCACCGATGAGAGATTGCATCAGGCGCTTTGGTACTCCAGCGGCGGTTCGTGTCCTGAGCTGCGTTTTTGGTAGTGGCTGCGGCGGGCGGTGGCTTGGTGATGTCTTCTCCAGGCCGACCCGTTCAGTGCGTGGGTGACGGGGTCGCGGTCCGCTCGCGTGGCAGGAACCATTCTCCGAGGCGCATGGAGTGCTGTCTGACCCCGCTCTTCAAGGTGGTGCAGACGGTTGGTCTCATGGTGTCCAGTCCGGAGTCCAGACGTCGTCGCGATCCGTCGTCCGGTACCTCGCGTGGAGATATTCGAGGAAGCTGGCGAGCACCGGGTGTGGGTTGTCTGCTCGCCAGACCACCGAGAGCGGGTAGACCGGTGCGGGGCGGGCGACCGGGATGCGGCAGAGGTTGTAGCTCTCGGGCCATAGATAGCGTGTTCCTTCACCGACGAGGGTGGCGAGGCGGGCTGAGTCGGCGATTTCAGTGAGAAGTGATTCGGCCCCGAAGCTCGGCCCCTGAGTGTCGATGGTCAGTCCGAACGCTTGTGCCAGATCCTCGTAGTACCCGATCGGCTCCGCATCGGACATGCCCGGCATCCAAATGGGGTGTTGAGCCAGTTCGGCCAAGGTCACCCTCGCGGCGTTCGCCAAAGGATGCCGCGGGCCGACCAGTAGTTCGTGCCGTTCGTCGATGACACGCGATGACCGCAGTTCACTCGGCAGCATACGGGCGGAGGCGCGCAGGGACCGGAACGTGGCATCGAGATTGCCGTCACTGATTTCAGCCAGTGCCGATGCGGTGTCAGCGTTGGCCAGCGTGACGACATCGAGCTTGATCCCGGGGTGTTTCTGGTAGAAGTCTTGAAGGGTGTTGGAGGGTGCGATCCTGCGGCCGACAACATCGATGCGCAACGCCCGGCGCCCGGATGCCACGGCTGCCGTGGCACGCTTGGCGACACGGATCATGTCGTATGCGTGGGGCAGCAGTGCTTGCCCGTTCTCGGTGAGCCGGACACCTCTGGCGACCCGCGAAAAGAGCTCTACGCCGAGCTCTCGCTCCAGGCTCGCTACGCGCCTCGATGCTCCTTGCTGCGTGATTCCCAGATCATCGGCTGCTGCCTGGAACTGGCCGGTTTCCGCGACGGTGACGAAGGTGCTGATTGCATCGAGGTCCACGTGGCAGAACCTACCTTCACCGAGGCAGCAGCGTGACGCACCGCTCGTTCTTCTGTGGGTGACGAATCTGACGCTCAACGGGTCAACGGGTCTCCTCGTAGGGCGCGCGGCGTCCCGTCTGCGGAAGCATGAGTCAACGAAGGTGCCGGGCCGGCCGAGGCGGTTCATCGAGCCGGGTGCGAGTTGCTCGCCTGGTCGTCTCGACTGTGCTCACCCGTGGCGAGGGGGAAACCGGTAACAGCGGATCGGCTGCGGCCCGGTTACCGCAGGTGGGGTCCGACTCGGAACCGCGCCCAGGGTGAGACAGCGGTCGTTCTTTTCGGTTCGGTGATTCCAGCACCGAACGAATGAAGGAGCGCCGTCGCTCATACCGTTTTTGATGGGGATATCCGGAAAGGAAATTGATCAGTAATTTTTCTGTGGCTTTCAGACCACTCAGCCGGCGAAACGGTGAACGTGGAGATCGGTGCAGTGATATAGGAACTCTCGCTAATTATGGGTTGTGGAGCGTACGTTTTATGGCTGACATGCGCTCTCGCTTTCAAATTATGGACAAAGGTCCACTGTACATCCACGATGTCTCGCTGTTAATAATGTAGCGAGGTTGTCTGGATGGCTAGATTTGAAGGGGAACCAACGTGACGAAAGCGACGCCCTCTGCCACGCCCTTCGTTGTCGGGGAACAGCACATCACGAACTTCCGAGAGCACGGATTCGCCCATATCCCGGGTCTTCTGCCCGCGGACGAAGTCGCCAAGTGGCGTGAGGTTGCGCTGAAGACGATCGAGGAGGATGGAAGGCGGGCCGGCATGGGCGGCGGCGGCACCGCTCTGAGGACCACGTCGGACCCGTGGTGGAAGCACTACAGCTTGAGCGGCCTTGTCCGCCATCCTCTCGTCGGTGCCGCGGCGGAGCAGTTGGCGGGCACTGCGATGAGGGTGTGGAGCGGGCAGGCCTACGCCAAGCATCCGCACGACGAGGTGCCCACCATCTGGCACGAGGACCTCACGCTCACGCCGCTCGAGTCGCCGATGAACGTGAATGCATGGATCGCCCTGGTCGACGTACCAGTAGAACGCGGCTGCCTCATCTTCCTGCCGGACTCCCACAAGCGGCCTGGCAAGCACCGCGCCGAGATGTCCGCCGTCAAGAGTCACGCGACGACCTACATGTTCGCCGAGTGGCCTGAGCTCGAATGGTTTCCGAGGGTCACGGTGCCGGTACGGGCCGGAGACGTCACTTTCCATCAGAGCACCGTCGGACACGCGAGCGGCGGGAACACCTCGGACGGTACCCGTCTGGCTTTCATCATCTCCTACACGGGTGCTTCGGCGATCTATCAGCCACGTCCCGGTCATCCTCGGATGGACGAGGACCTGGAGGCCGGTCAGCAACTGCCCGATGGCCGCTATCCGCGGGTGTCGGACCTGATGTAGGAGTACGCGGTCGATGTCTGCCTTGACTACTCATATCGGCATGTCCCTTGATGGATTCGCTGCGGGGCCGCACCAAAGCGCCGAGAATCCGGTTGGTGTGGGTGGCATGCGCCTGCATCAATGGCTGATCGGAACCAGGGCCTGGTACGAACACCGGGGGCTCGAGGGCGGGGAGGAGTCGGTTGACTCCAAGGTCCTTTCCGATGCCATGCACGGGATCGGTTCCTACATCATGGGACGGAGGATGTTCGGAGGCGGTGACGGTCCCTGGGACGTCTCCTGGCGTGGCTGGTGGGGCGAGGAGCCGGCTTTTCACGCGCCGGTGTTCGTGCTCACTCACCATCCGCGGGAGCCGCTGGTGCTGAAGGGCGGCACCACATTCACCTTTGTCACCGACGGTATCCATTCCGCGCTCGAACGGGCACGTGAGTCAGCCGGCGGCCAGAACGTCTCGATCGCGGGCGGAGCGAAGGTGGTGCAGCAGTACCTCGCAGCCGGGCTTCTCGATGAGTTGACCATTCATCTCAGACCGATCGTACTGGGAGCTGGAGAGAGGCTGCTGGAGAGTGTGGGGGACCCTGTTCTCGAGCCGATGGACGTGGTCTCTTCGGCGGAGGCGACGCACATCAGATACCGGGTCGTTCACTGACCTGCTCCGGCTCGAGAGCCGTGCGCGACTGGCCGCGGCCTCGCCCTTTCAGGGCGGGCAGGCAGGTCACGAGGCAACCAGCTGGGGTTCCTTCGTGTGCCGGGGGCGCCCCTGCCGAGGGAGTAGCAGCGGTGTGACGAGGATGGCCAGGCCGGCGAGGGCGATTGCGACGCGCGGACCCGTGAAGCCGGCCAGAACGCCCCAGAGGGCGGTCAGGGCCGCGGTGCTGGCTTTGCTCGCGACGGTCCAGGCTGACAGCGTGCGAGCGACAAGGCCCGCCGGGATCTGATTGAGCCGGTAGGTAGCCAGCACCGGACTGAACACGGCGCAACAAGTGATCAGCCCGAATTCGACCGCGATGACGAGAACGAGGCCGGCGAAGCCTGGGCGGACGAAGACCAGTCCGATCAGCCAGCAGGCGCGTGCGATCCCCGCGATGGTCATGATTCGGTGCTGCCCGAATCGCGGCACGAGCTGACGGGCCAGCCGCGAGCCGACGAGGCCGCCCACGCATGGGGCTGCGAACGCGAGACCGTACTGCCAGGGGCTGAAGCCGAGTTGGCCGAGCATAAGGATGGCCATCAGCGGCGAGACCGCCATGATCAGGCCGTTGACCAGCAGAACGTTGCAGAAAAGCTTGCGCAATTCCGTAGGAGCCAGGATGAAGCGCCAGCCTTCGAGCAGATCGGACAGACGCAGCCGCTGACCCTGGGTGCGTGTCGGCTGCTGTTCCTTCTCCCTGATGGCCTGGATGCCCGCTGCCGAGAGCAGGAAGCTGACCGCGTTGGCCACCACCGTCACTACCGGGCCGAGCAGTCCGATTGCCGCACCGCCGAGCGGTGGTCCGAGCATGGCCGCCGTCCACGCGGTGGACTCGAACCGTCCGTTGGCCGCCAGCAGGTCGTCGGGGCGCACGAGGGCCTTCAAATACGCACCGCTCGCCGCGGTGAAGGTGATGTCGGCGGCACCGACGAGTACCGATACGACGAGCAGCTGGGCGAAGCTGAGCGCTCCGAGTGCGTAGGCTGCGGGAATGGTCAGCAGCGCTGCGAACCGGACCACATCCATCGTGATCATGACTGGCTGCTTGCGGCGGAACTCCACCCATGGACCGAGCGGAAGCGCGATCAACGCGCCTACGGCCGGACCGACGGCGGCCAGAGCGGATACGGCGCTGGGCTCGGCATGCAGCACCTGGATCGCGATCAAGGGGAAGGCGTCGAACGCGAGCCATGTGCCGCAGGTGCTCACTGCATACGCCAGCCACAGCCACCTGAATTGCTGTGGCAGCGCCTGTTCGCCGCGCATCCCGTGCTGGCTCCGTTCGATCGGAAGATCCCGCCCTCGACGAGGGGGATCAAAGCCGACATCCGGCAGCCCGGTCAAACCAGTGGTACCAGCTGTGCTCGCCGCAGCGTTTCAGACCGGCCTCAACTAAGTCCACTCAGCCACGAGTCCACGGTGCGTGCGGTACCTTCAGCATGCTCCGCGACGATCGTGAAGTGGTCGCCGGGGATCTCCAGGTCCGTGTCGCAGTGTGCCCATCCAGGTCCCCAATCGCTGTCGGGCAGAGGTTTGCCGTCGGAGTCGGGCAGTGCGTCGCCGGCGCGCAGGAACAACGTGGGTACCTCGAGACGCGTCGGATTCCAGTCGCTGAACACGGAGAAGTAGCCGCCCATGGCGGTGAGTGACACGTGGTCGGTCGAGACGAGCTCGCTGCGCCGTGCGAAGAGTCCGTGGGTGAAGGCCTGATTGAGCCGGGGGTTCATTTCGCGGGGCAGGTAGGTGTCCAGCAGTACGACACCGCTGGGCGGGAGAGCTGTGTGAGTCAGGCGTGCGGCTACCTCGTGGGCGATCCAGCCACCGGACGAATAGCCCAGTAGGGCGTAGGGCCTGCCGTCAGCCTGCTCCAGCACCGCCTTTGCCTGCACGCCGATGAGGGCCGCCACGTTCGCCGGAAGTTGCTCACCGGCCGCGAATCCGGGTTCGGGCAGTACCACGGTGCTGCGGCCGTCACGCAGAGCGGAAGCGAGACGCGCGTACTGATGTGCCCCCGACATTGCCACCACCGCGGGGAAACAGAACAGCATCGGCTCGGCAGATCCACGTGAAAGGGGAACCGGGTGCGGCCGCCGGCCGAGTTCGGCCGCTGTGCTGAATGCGGGACGGAATCTGGCTGCCATGCTCACCAGTTCTATCCCTTCTTCTATTCTTCCTTCTTCGCACGCCTGGGCGAACAGTGCGCCGAGTATGTCCTGGGGGGCTGCGGAAGCCGGATTGCTCGCACCCAGCTCTACGGAAAGGTAGTGAACGAGAACGGGAGCGGTCGGCTGTTCGAAGATCAGGCTCGCCGGCAGGCGCAGTCCGGTTCTCAGTTCGAGTCGATTTCGCAGATCGACGGCGGTCAGCGAGTCGAATCCGAGTTCGGAGAAGGAACGATCGCCGTCGAGTGTGTCGGCGGAGGAATGGCCGAGGACCGCAGCCGCCTCGCGGCGGACCAGGTCCAGGAGTGCTCCGTGGCGCTCGTCGGCCGGCAGCCGCCCCAGCTGGGACGCCAGATTTTGTTCTGTTTGTTGCTTTTTATTCTCTGGTCGGCGGACCATGTTGTGCCAGATATGCGGCATCGTGCCGTTTTGCGAGGCAGCGCCCAGTGCCGGGAAATCGGCGTGCACCGGCACCAGCAGCGGCTCCGGACGGGTCAGCGCGACATCGAACAAGGCCAGTGCTTCTTCCGGCTGCAGCGGTATCACGCCGGCGCCCTTGAGCCGTCGTTGACCTGCGGTCATGCCTGACTCGGTCTCCCACGGACCCCATGCGAGGGAATGGGCGGGCAGCCCGCGGGCGGCTCGGTAGGCGGCGAAACCGTCCAGGGCGCTGTTCGCGGCGGAGTAGGCGGCCTGGCCCGCGGAGCCGAGGACTCCCGCTATGGAGGAGAACACCACGAAGAGGGTCTTGTCATCGGTGAGTTCGTGCAGGTGCCAGGCGCCGTCGAGTTTGGGTCGCAGGACGCGGAGCAGTTGATCAGTGGTCAACGAGGCAATGACGCCGTCATCGAGTACGCCGGCGGTGTGAACGACAGCGTGCACCGATCGGGTGGCGAGCAGCGCGGCGACCTGATCCCGGTCCGCGATGTCGCAGGCGGCGACGTCAACTCGGGCTCCGGCGCCCTCCAGTGCGGCGCGCAGATCCGGCATGTGCCCACTGCGGCTCACCAGCAGCAGGTCGCGCACGCCGTGATGGTCCACGAGATGGCGCGCCAACAGCTGTCCCAGGGCTCCCGAAGCACCGGTGATCAGAACGGTCCCGGCCGACAGGTCCACCTGTGCCGGGCCAGGGGCGGCTACGGGGACGAACCGGGGTGCCCGCGCGACGCCGTCGCCGATGACGATGTGCGGTTCATCGGCGGCGACTGCCGTGATGAGCGCCTGGCTGCTGAGGCGGCCGGTACCAGGATCGATGTCGACCAGGGCGACCCTTCCCGGGTGCTCGGCCCGGGCCGTGCGGACGAGTCCTGTGAGTGCGGCAGTGACCGGGTCGGTCGTGGCGCCCCGGGTGATGAGGACGAGGCGTGACGTGTCGAAGCGCTGGTCGGCGAACCAGGTCTGCAGGAATGTGAGCACGCGGAGGGTCAGCTGTGCGGTGGCCGCCGGTACGTCGAGATCGTCCGGAGCGGTCACTGTGAGGAAGACAGCCTCGGGCGTCGTGCCGGACGCTGTGACCGCCGTACCGAGACCCGCCGGGTCGGCGTGCTTCTCCACCCGGATGCCGGATGCCTGGAGCAGTGACGTCAGCCCGATGTCGTCCTCACCGAGCATGACCCACCATGAGGGACGGAGATCCGCTGGGGGGAGAACCTCCCACTGCACATCAAGCAGCGACCGCGCGATCGTCGTGTGAACACGGTCCATTGGCATGCTGCGCAGGGTGAGGGAGTCCACGCTGCCGACACTGCGTCCCGCGTCGTCGTACAGCCGTAGCGTCACCGTGTCGCTACTGGTGGCCGCCAGCCGAACGCGCAGGGTCTTGGTGCGCGTGGCATTCACCTGCACGCCGCGCCATGCGAAAGGAAGGCGCGGACCGGATCCGATTCCCCCGAGGAGTTCACCGAACCCGATGGCGTGCAGCGTCGCGTCCAGGAGCGCGGGGTGCAGGACATGCCCGCCTACGTCGACACCCTCGGGCAGCGCGGCTTCGGCGAACACCTCGCCCTGTCGTGACCACGCACGGCGCAGACCCTGGAAGACGGGGCCGTAGTCCAGGCCGTGTGCCGCCAGCATGGAATAGGCCGACGAGAGGTCGATCGGACGTGTGTCCGGCGGGGGCCAGGCGCTCGGGCCGTCGTCCGCGTCCGACACGACAGCTGCGGCGAGGACGGCGCTGGCATGCCGGCTCCATGTGCTGCCGGGAGCGGACGCCCGGCTGTGCAGGCGCACCGCTCTGCGGCCCGCCTCATCCGGTGGCGCGATCGTCATGCGGACGTCGAGTGCGGTGTCGCTCCGTATGATCAACGGCGTTTCCAGCGTCAGATCGTCCAGCCGGGGCAGTCCGCACACCGAACCCGCGTGCAGCATCAGGTCCACGTACGCGGTGCCTGGCAGCACCACTTGTCCCCCGACGGCGTGATCGGCCAGCCAGCGATGCAACTGCGTACCGATGCGGCCGCAGAACGTCAGCCCCTGGGACTCCGGATCGGATACCGCGACGCCCAACAGTGCGTGATCGCTGCTGTCGAGGCCCGCGGTGCTGAGGTCGGCCGGTCCCGTGCCGTGGTGATCGAGCCAGTAGCGCTTGGTTTGGAAGGGGTAGGTGGGGAGGGGGGTGTGGTGGGCGCCGGTGTTGTGGAAGTAGTGGTTCCAGTTGGGGTTGGTGCCGTTGGCTGTGAGGTGGGCGAGGGCTTTGGTGAGGGTGTGGGGTTCGGGTTGGTCTTTGTGGAGGCTGGTGAGTGCGGTGCTGGGTAGGTGGGGGAGGAGGGAGGCGCTGGGTCCGATTTCGAGGTAGGTGTCGGTGTGTGGGTTGGTGTGGTGGAGTGCGTCGGCGAATCGGACGGTGTGGCGGGCGTGGTGGATCCAGTGTTCGGGGTCGGTGTGGTCGATGGGTTGGCCGGTGGCGGTGGAGATGAGGGGGGTGGTGGGTGGGTTGCTGGTGAGGTGGGTGGTGATGTGGCGGAGTTCGTCGAGGGCGGGGTTCATGAGTGGTGAGTGGAAGGCGTGGGAGGTGCGGAGCCAGGTGGTGCGGTGTTGGTGGAGTTGTTGGGTGATGTGGGTGAGGGTGTGGTGGTCGCCGGCCAGGACGAGGGAGTGGGGGCTGTTGATGGCGGCGATGGCGACTTTGTCGTCGAGGCCGTGCAG